>NZ_DASWXE010000181.1:0-38091 GCF_036405635.1 Gemmatimonas sp.
GCGAGCAGCGACGGGTCGAGAAAGGCGGCGGGAGCGACGGGCACGTGGCGACCGTTACAGGGAAGACTTGGGCAACGGCACGCTCTCGATGAGACGCGCCACGAGCTGGTCGGTGGTCACCTTCTCCGACTGCGCCTGGAAGTTGATCAACACACGATGACGCAGCACCGGACGGGCCAGCGCACGCACGTCGTCGAAGCTCGCGCTCGCGCGCCCCTGCAGCAGGGCCCGCGCCTTGGCGCCCAGCACCAGCGCCTGCGCCGCACGCACCGACGCGCCGTAGCTCACGTACTGCTTCACGAACTCCGACACCATGCCGTTGGTGGGGCGTGTCGCGCGCACCAGCGACACGGCATACCGCGTCACCGCATCGGCAATGGGCAGGCGACGCACCACGCGCTGGTACGCCAGGATCTCTTCCTTGGTCACCACCGGACGCACGGCCTCTGGAGGCAGCGCGGTGGTCGCCTTCACCACCGCCACTTCGTCCTCTTCCGGCAGGTAGTCCAGCATCACTTCCAGCATGAAGCGGTCGAGCTGCGCTTCCGGCAACGGATACGTGCCTTCGAGTTCGATGGGATTCTGCGTGGCGAATACGAAGAACGGCTTGTCGAGTTCATACGTACGCCCTTGTACCGTCACGCGACGTTCCTGCATGGCCTCGAGCAGGGCGGCCTGTGTCTTGGGCGGCGTGCGATTGATTTCGTCAGCCAGCAGCACGTTGGCGAACACCGGACCGGGCATGAAGGCGAGCCGCCGATGCCCCGTGTTGGGATCGTCCTGGATCACGTCGGTGCCCGTCACGTCGCTGGGCATGAGGTCGGGCGTGAACTGAATGCGCGAGAACTGCAGGTCGAGCGCACGGGCCAGCGTGGAGATGAGCAACGTCTTGGCGAGACCCGGCACACCCACCAGCAGGCAGTTGCCGCCGGCGAACAGGGCAATGAGCGCCTGCTCCACCACGACATCCTGACCCACGATCACCTTCCGCAACTCGGCGGCGATGCGTTGGCCGGCGCCCTGCAGGCGATCGGCAAGTGCCGCGTCATCGAGACGGTCGAATTCAGCGACGGTGGCTCCAGCAGCGGATGGTGCAGTCACGCGAATCCTCGACAGGGGAGGGAAGTGGTCAGCGAGTGAGGGCGTAGACGATGTAGTTCACGCCCAGCTTGTACGATTCGTTCGACATGTCCAGCGGAAACATCCCCTGGTCGGAAAACTCCCAGTACTCCGACAGGTCGTTGTTGTAGTTCACGATCGCGAGCATGCGCTTCTTCGGGTCATTGCCCTCGAAGTAGCCGTAGAACACCGACTTCATCCGATAGTACGGGTGGTAGTAGTCGAGGCTCTTGATGCGATAGAACGAATCGAAGATCGGATGGTCCACCGTGAGCTCGATGGGGCGCAGGTCGGGCAGCACCTTTCGCATCTGCGCTTCGAAGTTCCGCCAGGCATCGCCGGCGAAATCGTCGAACACCATGAACCCGCCCTTCGACAGGTACCGCCGCATGCCCAGCGTCTCTGCATCGTTCGGCACCCAGAACCCGGCTTCGGCCATGTAGGCGATCGGGTACTTGCCGAGCTGCGGGTCGTCCAGCGTGATGATGTTGCTCTCGGCCGTGCGCACGCGCGCCGAGGTGATCTCGCTGACGATCTTGGTGAAGTGCCGTTCGCCACGCGGATAGTCGTGGCTCCACGGCAGGTCACGTCCGCGGAAGCCGCCAAAGTCCGGCATCGTGTACTTGATGCGCACGAACGTCAGGCGCCCATCGTACGGCACGTTCTCGGCGAACTCTGGCTGGCGTCCACGGCGCCCCTGGGCCTCGAGCGCAGCAGGCGACACGGTCAATGCACTCCATGCAAACCCCAGCATGAGCGCACACCGCGACCACATCCCACCGGAGAGACCCACCCGTATCATCGCGTGGCACCTCCACCGCGCTGACGCAGCTCCAGCAGCAATGCCTGTGCCTTCTCGAAGCTTGGCGCTTCTTCCAGGACCTGCAGCAACTCGCGCCGTGCCTCGGCCACCTGACCGGCCGCCGCCAGCGCACGCGCCAGCTCGTAACGCGCGTCGAGCAAGTCGGCGGGCTTGTTGGCGATCACGGCCCGACGTTCGCGCACAGCCAGCGCATGCTGGCCGGCCGCAGTGGCCACCTGTGCATAGCGCACATGCACCGGTGCGTCGTAAGGCCAGATCCACACCAGCCGCTCGAGCGCGCCCATCGCACCGACGCGATCGCCGCGTGCTTCCCGCAATGCGGCCTCGAGCTGGTTGGCGTCCCATGCGGTTTCGTCCCGACCAGTCACCACCTGCAGCATGGCCAGCGCCGTGGTGGTGTCTCGCTGCGAGAGCGCGATACGGGCGAGATACCACGCCGGACCATCGTCGCCCGCATACTCCGGCATCAGGCCACGAGCTTCCTCAAACAGTTTGCGCGCAGAGTCAGGGCGTGACTCGATCATGCCAACGGCGGTGCGCATGACGCGCATGAACCGCCCGCCGGTGGAATCGGTGGGTGTCATGCCCTGCGCCGCCGCGAGGTCCTTGGCGAACCGTTGCCGCACCCATGCGTCGAACTGTGTATCGACCTGTTCGGGAGACAGCGCCAGCACCTTGCGAAAAGCCGCTGGTGTGTCGAGTCCGTCGCGATAGGCAACGAGCAACGCCGGCAGTGCCTTCGCACCCTTGGTCAGCTCCACCCACTCGCTGAACATCGACGCCTGGAAGTAGCTGTTCTGCGTTTCCATCGGCGTGCGTGGACGCAGGAAGCCGTCGTTGAGCTCACTGATGCGGCGCACCTGACCGGTGTTCATGGCCACCAACCAGGGCAATGAGGCGCGCGCGCCCCAGCCAGGAGCTGCGCGTCGCTCCTCCAGCACCGACAATCCTTCCGACAGCCAGCGTGGCACGCGGTGCGCACTCGCCCCCAGCGTGAACGCATGCGTCAGTTCATGCCACGCCGTGCTGCCCCAGTTGAACGTGCCGCGATCGCGGGCGTTCGGCGCGTCCATTGCCAGCAAGCTGCCAAAGCTCACACCCAGTGCACCGAGGCCGTTGAGGCCGACGGTGCGCACAGAAAAATCCGCATGCTGGCGGAAGAACTCCAAGCGCACAGGTGTCGGCGGTGTGTACCCATATCGTACGGACAGCGAATCAAAGGCCCGCTCGAGCAACGGCACGATGTACAAGGACAGCAGATCGGCTTCATCCTCGGGCGCTACCACCTCGAATCGTCCCTGCTTCACCGTGCGGAACGTCTGCATCTTGTCCAGCAGATCCAGCGTGTTTTTGTGCCAGACATTGAACGGATCGAGCGCAAACGCGCGTTCCACGGATGCACGTCCCGCCTGCATCTGCCCGATGCGCAGTTGTGTGGTGCCCAGTACGCCGAATGCCGCGACCGACAGCGAGTCTTCGTGTGTTGCCTGCTGCGCCAGTTGCACCGCTTCTGCGTAGCGCCGCTGCCGAATGGCTGCCTCGGCGAGTGCCAGATGAAATGCGGAAGTCGCCGGCTGCAGCGTCGTGGCCGCTCGCAGCGCGCGCCGATAGCCGGTGGAATCGCCGGTGATCCAGGCAATGGCGCCTAGCACGTTCCAGCTGGCTTGCTCGGTGCTGTCGGCTGCCACGGCCCGCTCGGCATAACCTCGCGCCGAATCGAACGCCTCGGCATCGAGCTGCAAGCGTGCGATGTAGGCCAGCGTTTCGGCGCGTCGCGGATCGGCTGTGAGGCTGCGCCGCGCGGTGGCCATCGGCGTGCCCTTGCCCTCGAACTCTTCCACGCGTGCGAGCCCGAGCAACGCCTCGGCATCGTTGGGCGCACGCTTGAGAGCCAGCTCGTACGACGCGCGCGCTTCCGGCGCATTGTACTTCTCGAGGAACAGCGCACCGGTGCGGCGCACCGCCTCCAGATTGCTCGAATCCATCGAGACGGCGCGATCGAAGGCGCGCAGTGCGGCCCGCACCGCCTCCGCATCGCCAACACCCAGCAGCGCATACGCGCGTCCCGCCGATGTATGTTCGGCCGTGTTGCGCCCGCCATCCTGCTGATAGGCTGCGGTCACGCGTCGCGCGCGTGCAACGGCATCGGCACGATTGCCACGCTCCAGAGAGGCCTCAGCGGCAATCACTTCGCTGCTCCATCGATCGGGCAGCGCGCGCGCGCCAGCCTGATCCTGGGCACAGGCCAGCGAGGCGGCGGCCATGAGCCCGGTCAGCGCGCTGGTGAAATGCGCGCCGGCACGCAAGGCGGGATGACTCACTTGTCACCCCCGGCCGCCTTGATGGCCTGCGTCTTCTCGGCGATCGAAAGCAGCAACCGTTCCAGTTCCGCATCGTACGCATCAGCGGCCATGCTGGCCTTTCGCGCACGCAAAGCCGCAACCTGCGACTCGAGCACCTGTCGCTCGGCGATGAGAGCGGCGACACGCGGGTTGGCAGCGGTGGCCTTGCCAGCGAACGTGATACGACCGGCGATGATGGAATCACTGAGGACCGCGTGCTCGGTCAGCAGGCGGTTCGTGCGCTCGTAGGACTTGGCCACTTCCGCCCGCGCGTAGCGGAACGCTTCGAGTACTGAGAGACGACCGTCCTTGTCGGCATCAGCCTCCTCGCTGCTCAGTGCCTTGGTGAACACGCCGAGGAATTCTGATTCGTTGCGTTCCATGGCGGTGCGCGTGGCGGTGATCACGACGCGTCCGGTCTTGGACATCACGGGCACGAAGTCACCGCTGCCAGTGGCAGCATTCACGAACACCACCTGCTGCTGTGCGAATGGCGCGATCCACGACGCATACTCGGTGGCCGTTGCATCGGGACCCGGCAGGTTTACCTTCGAACCCGGACCTTCGCCGCTGCCGTGCCCCAGCAGCATGACCAACACCACATCGCCCGCGCTGACGCGCTTCGAGAGGCGCAGGAACGCCGCCGCGATATTGGCCTTGGTGGACTGCCCCTGCGACGCCGCACTGGGCAGCGAGTCTTCGGTGAGGGCGATGAAGCTCGAGTCGGACACCGCCCACCGTTCGCGCGCCGTGCTGCGTGTGGTCGCGATGGCCTGGGTGAATGCGGTCTTGAAGTTGGGTGCGCCCGACAGGCCCGCCACGATGAGCACATGGGTGCGCTGCGCTGCCACCGTCGACACCGGCATCGTCAGCGCAACACCCGTCGCACCTGCCAGAAGGAAGTGATGCCAGCGACGCATCAGGCCAGCCCTCGCCACCGACGATAGCCCCACTCGGCGCCAAGCAGCAGCGCGAGCAGCAGCAACACCGCCGGCATATCCCACAGGTCCTTGGCTTCGCGGACGGTCACGCCCGCATCGGTATACACCGCGTCTTCTGCGAGCTGCGATGCGTTGTTGAGCGGGTAGTACTTGCCGCCGGTTTCATCGGCGATGCGACGCAGCAGCGCCGAACGCAGCTCGGCCTGGGCCACATCGGCGCCACGTTCGTCCACCAAAACCGTGGCCTGCGTGAGCTGCACCGAGTCGCGACCTGCGCCGGGGCGCTGCGCGGTGGCTTCGATGGCGTAGCGGCCGGTGTCCGTGGGCGTGAATCGTGCGGAATAGCTGCCGTCATCACGCAGCGACCATTCGAGTGGCACCGTCTGCACCGCACCATCGGGGCCGGTGATCGTGGCCGACACACCGGCATCATTCACATCGGCGTACAACGGCGTGTTCACCTGTGCGCGCAGCAACACCGGCTCACCCGGTGCGACGCGGGAGGGCGAGGCCATGATCTCGAACGGCGCCGGCGCGTCTTCGACAATCCAGCGCACTATCTGACGCCACAGCGTGTGGTGCGTCATGTCTTCCACCGGAATGGACGCATCCATGCGCCACAGCCAGGTGTCCTGCACGCCGAGCACCGCGCTCATGCCGCGACCGTAGCGCTGGTACGCCAGCACCGGCACGTCACTGCGGCCATCATCGGTACGACCGGCGAGCAACTGCGTGGCGCCCGCGCGCAACGTGCCGAGGCGATTGACCATCGTGAGTGCGGGCAGTGAGTCCCACCGCGTGCGTGAGGCGGCCAGCGAAGTCCCCAGCTGCAGCGCGGAATGTCCTTCACCAGCGCGTGTGGGGCGGATCATCACCGGAATGGCCGGACCTTCGGCGTTCACTTCACCGCGGGTGAGCGTGAGCGGCAGCACGTCGGCGATGGGGGTGCCCGCATAGCCACCTTCGGACAACGACGCCCGGCCGCCAAGTACCATCAGACCGCCGCCGCGCACACTCACAAAGTCGGCCAGCATGCGCAGCTGTTCCGGCGTGAAGAATGACGCCTCGATGCTGCCCAGAATGATCGCGCGATACTGATAGAGTTCTTCGCGCGTGGTGGGGAAGCCGCCGAGCAGTTCGAGGCTGTCTCGCACACCGAGGCGCAGGAACTTGCGCTCCGCGCTGCGCATGAGTCCCACGACCATGAGCGCGCTGTCGTCGGCCACGGCCCGGCGCAGGAACGCAAACTCGGGGCGGGGTTCTCCTTCGAGGTACAGCACACGATCGGGACCGGCACGTACCGCCATGCTGGTCTGCCACTCGTTGTTCTCGGTGACGATTTCCGACGCGAGTGGGCGCGCACGTACGGCAAGACGGTGCACACCCGGATCGAGCGGTGGCACACGCACCTGCAACGTGGCCAGGTCACCACGTGCGGGTGGGCGCACCGATTCGGTGGCGACCACACGACCGTCGGCTTCGACCGTCACCGTCACCGGATCCTTGCCCGTGCCGCGCAGGCGCACGTCGATCTCCACCACGCTGCTTGCGCCGGCGAGTGTGCGGCGCGGTGCATCCACGCGTTCGATGGCGATGTCGCGTTCGAAGCGTTCGCGACCCACGCCGACGGTATAGACAGGAACACGCCGCGCCCGCAGGGCCAACAGCGCATCATCGAGCGCGCCGTCGCCATTGTCGGCGCCATCGGACACCACCACCACACCCGCCAGTGGCATGCCGTTCAAATCCTCGCGCACATCGTCGAGCGCTTGCGCGAGATCGGAACGCGTACCGCCGGCCAGTACTTCACCGCTGCTGCGCACGGGTGCGGCAGCGGCCGAAAAGCGAAAACGCCGCAGCGCGAACTTTTCGCCCAGTGTGCGCATCAGCGCGCTGGTGTCGGAGAACACGCCTTGCATCGCGTCGAGACGGGTCGCCGCGCCACCGGCTGCGCTGGCAACGGCACCATCGACATCATGAATGCGCATGCTGCGTGAGTCGTCATACAACACCGCGAACACATTGCGCTGCGGAACGGCCGATGCGATCACCAGTCCGGGACGCAGCAGGCAGCCGATGACGAGCAGTACGACCAGCACACGCAACGTCGCGAGCAGTGCGCGATCACGACCGCGCAGCGTGCGCAGTGAATAGTGCGTGACGACGACGATGCCCACGAGCAGCAGGGCCGCGGCCAGCAGCACCATGATGGGGACGACAGGCGCCACGACGAGATCGCCGCGAGCAAAGGCCCGCGGCGGATACTTGAACAGCAGTGTGCTGACAGCGTCGATCCAGGATCCCACAGGGCGACCAGCGATCTCAGGGCGGGAGGAGACGACTACGCGGCGGGCACAGCGGACGTGCAGTTGGACACCACAGGGCACTCAGGCGTGCCCTGAAGCGGGCAACTATTTCTGCCTGCTGCCTCACAGTGCAGCACGGATCGGGGAACGTCTACTGTTGACGCAGCAGGTGAAGCGGGTGTTGGCCAAGCCGGCGTTGGCCGATCGGTGTTGGTGGAGCCGGTTTAACACCGGGGTGCGCGCGCCGTCCAATTCCATGAAGCGGGCGCTTGGGCAGTTGTCGCTGCCGCACATGGCGACCGTGCACCTTTCACATAGACGAGGACAACATGCGTTACTCTCGTTCGTTGCTCGTGGCGGCCGCCGCCATCGTGAGCGTGTCCCTTGCAGGGATGGCGCAGGCGCAGGGCCAGGCTCGCGCACGTCGTACGCCGCCTGCAGCACCGCCGGGAACACCCGGTGGTGCACCCAATGCTGCGGCACCGAACGCGCCAGGGCCAGATGCGCGTGGTGAGCGTCCCCGTGAGCGACGCGCTGGTGACCGTGAACGGCTCGCGGGCGGTGGCAGTCCGGCCTCTGGTCTGTTGCGACTGCGCAATCAGCTCGCACTGACTGACGATCAGGTGAAGCGTCTCGAAGCACTGCAGAACGCAAACGTCCCACGTCGCAACCCCGCGGACGAACTGCGCGCACGCGCCGACCTGATGGACGCGATGCAGGGTGAGGGCAACCTCTCTGCCGCGCGTGCTGCCATGGATCGAATGAACAAGGTCCGCACCGATCGGGCAGTGGCACAGCTCAAGCTGCGTCAGGACGCCCGTGCGGTATTGACTGCGGATCAGAAGGGCAAGCTCGATAACATGCGGGCGATGCGTGGTGACCGGCAGCGCATGGTGGCGCAGGGCCGCGGGTTCGGCCCGGGCGCTGGTCGTGGCTTCGCGCCTGGTGCGCGTGGGCGGGACTTCGGACCCGGTGCGCGGATGCGGCAGCCCATGGGTCGCCCTCAGGGCCCCGGCATGCGCCAGCAGTTTGGCCCACCGAACCGTGGTCAGATGGGCCCTGGCATCCCGCCACGCATGCGCCGTGGCGGTGAGGAGCTCGACTCGCTCTCGCTCAATGAATCGCGCCCCGATCCCCGACTGGGTGCGGATATGCAGCTGCCCCCGAACGGCTGAACGGTCAGGTCGCGTTCAGCAAAGAATCAGCGGTCCGTTGGCGGCGACGTGGAGTTAATCGTCGTCCGCTGACGGGCCGCTGTCGTTTGCACGCCAGCGCTGAACGTCCTCCGGCGTGTCGAGGTCGAATCTACCGCTGGTGAGTGGTACCGTTGCGGGCGGTTCCTGTCGCAGAAGACTGCGTGCGCCTTGGTCTCCCTCGAGAGCTTCCAGCAGCGCCCAGTCTGTCCTTGGGAAAACAGCCGGAATGCCGACACTTTGTGGATCATTGCCGCCTTGATAGGCTGATGCTGACCTGATTGTGCCTTGTTCGGAAGCCACGATCAAGGATCGCAAGTGCGGCGTGGCGATGCCCGGCATGTCGCAGGCCGCGACCAGCAGGCCGGTCGTAGCGGGAGACCGTTCGCTCAGAAAACGAGCGCCGGTCGCGACGCTGCTGCCCATGCCACTCTCCCACAGGGCATTGAACGCTACCTGTACCGGCAAGTCCTCTACCTCGGCAGCGACCGCGTCGGCCTGCGCGCCCACCACCACCACCACCGGTGAACATCCCGCCTCGAGCAAGGTGCGGGCGCTGCGGTGCACCAGGGTTTCGTCGAGGGCGTCGCGTAGAAGCTGCTTGGGAGACCCGAGCCGACGGGACGCGCCGGCCGCCAGCAACACGCCGGCCACCGTGCCCCGCGACGGTGTGGCGCTCACGCCGGTTCCTGCTTCTCGGGCGCCGAATGCTGGTTGAGCAGGCGTGGGCTTGGGGAGCGTGTGTGGATCGGACTCTGGCGCTCCCGCAAAAATCCGCCTGGTCTGGCGTGCATCACCGCCTCGATCTCGGCGATGGCGGCCAAGGCGATGGAGGCCGGGTCTTCGCCGCCAAGATCCAACCCTATGGGAGCGTGGAGCTTGCGGCGCATGCGGGCGGTTGGTTCGAGCCCCGATTCCTGTAGTTCGCTCTCGGCGCGCTCCATCAATTGACTGCCGCGGGTGCGGGAGCCCAGGACGCCGACATAGGACAGGGGGAGTGGCAGTGCCGCCTTGAGCCACGCCACGTCCACATCGAAGATGTGCGTCAGCAGCGCCACCGCGGTGCGCGAATCGTGGGGGAGGGATTCCAGCGCCCCGCGAGGACCGTCCACTGCCGATACGCCGCGACGCGTCACCCCGGCCGGGAGAGTCAGGCTCTCCAGCAGCGCGGGGCGGTGATCCAATACGGAGACCGTCCACCCCATGGTGCTGGCAATCCGGGCGAACAGCTCCGCCCCGCGCCCGGCACCCACGATATGGAGGGCGATCGGCGCCAGCAGCGGCTCCACAAACGCTGTTCCCATCCCGCTGGGCAGCTCGTGGGCAAACGGTAGTCCCGTTCGGTCGGCGCTGCGAACCAGATCGGCGATCGCCTGCTCCTCGTCGCCGGACAGTGTGCCGTCTCCGATGTGTCGGATGGTTGGCGCGTGGCCTGACTCCGCATTGCCGTCCACCAGCACGCTTGCGCCACCAGAACCATCGATTCGCACTAGCGTCACCATGGCGCCTCCATGACGACTTGATCGAATCAACTCCGCGGATTCGAGCCACGCACCGTCATGTAGTGGCTGAAGCTGGATGTGGGCCACGCCATCGCACATGGCGCCGAATCCCCAGATGGTCTCGAGGTCCGTGCGCAGGTCATATGTGAGTTTGGTGGCGCGACCCGTGGCCCACACATCCCCCGCGCGAGCCGCCACATCGGCCTCCAGGCATCCGCCGCTCACTGCGCCCGCCAGCACCCGGCCTTCGGTGTCCACCAGCAGGCGGGCACCGGGCTGCCGGTACGACGACCCTTCCACGTCCACCAGCGTGGCCAAGGCAAGGGCGACATCGGGACGCACGGCCTTCGCAGCCGCGGCTGCCTGGGCCAACTCGGCGAATCCGTTCACGGGAATCCGGGTGCCGGGAAAGAAAGACGGGGACTTCCTACTATAGGGAGCGTGTGACAAAAGCTCCAACGGGTTGGTACAGCCCGTCACCGAAAGGTTCGTCCCCGCCTCATCGGTGACTGCAAGTACCTACTTGCGGCAAGCAACTGCTTGCAATTAAGTACGCCGATGATTGACGATCACCGAAACCGGATCATCGAAGCCGCCGCACGCGTGTACGCGCAGCACGGCTGGCGAGGGGCCACCACCCGACGCATCGCCGATGAAGCGGGCGTCAATGAAGTGACGCTCTTTCGTCAGTTCGGCTCCAAGCACGCGTTGCTCGACCAGATGATGCAGCTGTGCGCTCGGCGCGACAGCAGCCCGTCCATGCCGAGGACACCGAAGGACCCCGAAAACGATCTGCTGCAGTGGGCTGTGAGTCAGCACGAGAAACTCAGCACGATGCGGTCCATCGTGCGGCAGATGATGAGTGATGCGGAGGAGCGGCCGGATGTCGCCGGCTGCGCTTCGCATGGCCCCAGCGCAGCGGCGGCGCAGCTGCGTGAGTACGTCGTGCAGCTCCGACGCCATGGATGGATTCCCGAGTCGGGCGATGTCACACCGGCCGAAGTGCGTGCGGCCGTGACGATGCTGATGGGGGCGCTGTTCGCCGATGCGATGAACCGGGATCTCATGCCGGCGATGTTTTCGCTGCCGGTGGAAGAGAGCCTGCGCGGGTATGTGCGGATCTTTCTCCGCGGTATCGGCGTCCGGTCGGAACCCGAGACGCCGACCGCCCGTACGGTCGAACGCCATTCGACCTTCACCTCTGTTTCCGAATGATGTCTTTTCTTCGTGCGACTGCGATGCGCAGCGCACTTCCGGCAACGACGACGTTGCTCGCGCTGCTGATGCTCGTGCCGTACACGGCACAGGCGCAGCAAGCGGGAACGCCTCGCCCCCTCTCCCTCACGGAAGCCCTCCAACGTGCCGCCGGCACCAGCGAGCAAGTCGCGCTCGCGAAGGCCGGTGAACAGCGCGCTCGTGGTCAGCAGACCCAGGCGCGCTCGGCGCTCCTTCCGCAGGTTGCCACCACTCTCAACTGGCAGAAGCAGCTGCAGAACCAGTTCGCGGCCATCACCGAACGACTCGGTGGCAGCGGCGGCGGTACTGGTGGCGGCAGCGATTCGTCCAGCGCAGACAACCCCATCACCCGCATCTTCGCGTCCGAGTACAACGTCACGTTCGGGCTCACCGCCTCGCAGCCGCTCTACACGGGCGGACGCGCGTCGGCGAACATCCGGGCGGCGCGTCTCGCGCGCGAATCGGCGGAAATCGGCATCACCAGTGCGCAGGCACAGGTGCAGCTCGATGTCACGCAGGCCTACTACGACGCGGTGCTCAGCGACCGCCTGGTCACCATCGCCGAGTCGACGCTGGTTCAGTCCGAGCGCACGCTGCGTCAGGTGCAGCTCACGCAGTCGGTGGGCTCGGCGTCGGAGTTCGAGGCCATTCGTGCACGCGTGACACGCGACAACCAGCGTCCCGCATGGTTGCAGTCGCGTACGTCGCGTGAACTGGCGTATGTGCGGCTGCGTCAGCTGCTCGACTTCCCCGCCGACCAGCCCCTGACGCTCACCGACAGCATCGCCGAGGCACCGTTGGCGGCATCGGCCACGCCGGCGCCGTCCACCGGTCCGATCACCACGGTCAACGTGGCGCCGGCCGATGTGCTCGTCGTAGATCCCGCGGTGCAGGGCAACGTCGCCCGCGTGGTCAGTGCGAGTGACACCACGGCTCGCAGCCGCGCATCGGTGCGACAGGCGGTCAAGGGTGTGGAAGTCGCACAGCAGCAGCTCAAGGCCACCAAGGCGCAGCGACTGCCGCAGTTGTCCGCGACGACTAACTATCAGCGTCTCGCCTACCCGCAGAATGTGTTGCCGAAGAGTCTCGCCGACTTCTTCCCCAACTGGACGGTCGGACTTGGCATTTCCTATCCGATCTTCAGTGGCGGTCGGGTGCGCGGTGAAATCGCCGCCGCCGAAGCCGGTGTGATCGAAGCGCGTCAACGTCTCAAGTTGGCTGAGGAAGGCGCCACGCTCGAATCACGTCAGGCGGCGTTGCAGCTCACCGAAGCCGAAGCAACCTGGCTCGCCAGTGTGGGCACGGCCGAGCAGGCGCAGCGAGCCTACGACATCGCGGAAGTCCGCTTCCGCGAGGGTATCTCCACGCAGCTCGAGCTGTCGGAGACGCGGGTGCAGTTGCAGCAGGCGTTGGCCAATCGCGCGCGCGCCGCACGCGATCTGCAGGTCGCTCGCAAGCGTCTTGAACTTCTCCCCTATCTGCCGCTGGCGCAGGCTTCGGCCGGCGCGCCGCAGGCGATGACCCCGAATACCGGTACCAACCGATGATGACCCCTTCGCGCCGTGTGGCGCCAATCCTGAGTCTCTCGATCGTGGCGTTGTCGGCTGCCATGACGGCGTGTGGCAAGTCGCCCGAGGCGGCCCCCGATACTGCGGTGGGTGCACCGCAGGCGATCGGCGCCGAGAACATTGCTGTTGCCCGTGAAGACACGTTGCGCAGCGGACCGTCCATCTCCGGTATGCTCATCGCCGATCGCGAAGCGCGCATCCGCGCCGAGCTCTCCGGCGCGGTGTTGCAGACGCTGGTGGATGCCGGTCAGCGTGTGAGTGAAGGCACCGTGATGGCCCGTATCGATGAGGGCACCGTGCGCGACCTCGCGATCTCCGCGCGGTCGGGTGTGGCGCAGGCAAACATCGCGGCCGAGCAGGCGGCGCGTGAACTGCAGCGCTCCAAGACCCTGGTCGCAGCCGGCGCCATTGCCGAGCGTGACGTCGAAAGTGCGGAGCGTGCGAACCTGGCAGCGCAGGCCCAGTTGGCTGATGCCAAGGCGCGTCTCTCCAGCGCTGAGAAGAATCTGTCGAACGCCACCATCCGCGCGCCGTTCGCGGGTGTGGTGGCTGAGAAGAGCGTGAGCCCGGGCGACATCGTGTCGCCTGGCTCGGCGTTGTTCACCGTCATCGATCCGCGCAGCCTGCGGGTGGAAGCCTCGGTGCCGGCCAGTGCGCTTGGTGAAGTGCGGGTAGGCGCGCCGGTGTCGTTCAAGGTGAACGGTGCCGATCGCATGCTCGAAGGCCGCATCACGCGAGTGAGCCCGATGGTCAATCCGCAGACCAAGCAGGTGAGCATTCTCGCCACGGTGCCGAACAGCGCCAATGCTCTGGTGGCTGGCCTGTTCGTTGAAGGACGTGTGGCGGCCGAGAAGCGTGTGGGTGTGCTCGTGCCGGAGATGGCGGTCGATCAGACCGGCATCACGCCCAGCGTGATGCGCCTGCGCGGCGGCAAGGTGGAGAAGGTGAGTGTGCAGCTTGGTGTGCGCGATGAAGCTGCAGAAGTGTTCGAGATCACGACCGGCATCGCCGGCGGTGACACGGTGTTGCTCGGTACGGCACGCGGCATCTCGGTAGGCACGGCCGTCGCCGTGTCGATGCCGCGGGATGCCTCGGCGCGCGATGCCGGCACGCGTGCCACGGCTCCCAGCGATACCGTCGCAAAGACCAACAAGCCCTGAGGACCGCATGGTCATTTCAGATTTTGCCATCAAGCGCCCGCTATTGACGGTTGTGGCGATGTTGGCACTGGTGGGCTTCGGACTCGTCGCGATGTCGCAGTTGCAGACCGACGAATTCCCCGAAGTCCAGCCGCCCGTGGTGTTGACCACGGTGGTGTATCCCGGTGCCTCGCCAGAGCAGGTGGAGCGCGAAGTCCTCGAACCGATCGAAGAGGCGATTCAGTCCATCGCCGGCGTGAAGTCGATCAACGGTGAAGCCCGCGACGGCTACGCCCAGATCGTCACGCAGTTCGTGTTCTCGAAGGATCTGCAGGAAGCGACGCAGGACATCCGCGACGCCATCAGCACCAAGCGACAGGATCTGCCTCAGGAAATCGAGGAGCCGATCCTGCGCAAGTTCAACCCGACCGACGCGCCGATCATGACGCTGTCGCTCTGGTCGAACACGATCACACCGGCACAGCTCACGCTGCTCGCCGACCCCGGCATCACGCGTGAACTGCGCGCCATTCCCGGTGTGGCCGACGTGGCCATCACGGGTGCGGTGAAGCGTGAGCTCACCGTGAACCTCGATCCGCAGCGTCTGCTGGCGGCGGGTGTGAGTGTGCCGCAGGTGGTGGGTGCGCTGCAGGCCGGCAACCTCGCCGTGCCCGTGGGTCGCCTCAACGGCGCCCTCGACGAGCGCACCATTCGTTTGCAGGGCCGCCTGAACAACCCGCAGGATTTCATGCAGCTGGTGGTGTCCGAGCGCAACGGCCGCATCGTGCGACTCGGCGATGTGGCCACCGCGGCCGACGGCATCGAAGAACAGCGCACCATGGCGCTCTTCAACGGCCGAGACGCAGTGGGCCTCGAGATCAAGAAGACCAAGGGCTACAGCACGACCACGGTGGCCGCGGCCATCCTCAAGAAGGTGGAGTCGCTGCGTCCCACCCTGCCGCAGGGCGTGCAGTTCGAAGTCGTGAAGGACAAGGGCGAGCGGGTCACGCACTCCGTGGACAACGTGGTGGAAGCGCTCATCGAAGGCGCGGCCCTCACGGTGCTCGTGGTGTTCCTGTTCCTCAACTCGTGGCGCTCGACGGTCATCACCGGCCTGGCGCTGCCGGTGTCCGTGATGGCGTCGTTCGTGGCGGTGTGGGGCTTCGGCTTCACCCTCAACACGATGTCGCTGCTCGGCCTGTCACTGGCGATCGGTATCCTCATCGACGATGCCATTGTGGTGCGCGAGAACATCGTGCGACACGTGGAAATGGGTAAGGATCACTACACGGCGGCACGCGAAGGCACCGATGAAATCGGTCTCGCCGTCGCGGCCACCACGTTCTCCATCGTGGCCGTGTTCGTGCCGATCGCGTTCCTCGAAGGTGAAGCCGGTCAGTGGTTCAAGCCGTTTGCGTTGACCATCGCATGTTCGGTGCTCGTGTCGCTGTTCGTGTCGTTCTCGCTCGACCCGATGCTTTCGGCCTACTGGCCGGACCCGCATCTCGAGGAGCATCAGAAGAGCTGGCTCACCAAGCAGCTCGACAAGTTCAATCACTGGTTCAACGGACTGGCATCGGGCTATCGCCGCCTCGTGGGTTGGGCGCTCGATCACCCGAAGAGCATGGTGCTGCTGGCTGTGTCGTCGTTCGTCTTCGCACTGGCCATGCCCGCGATGGGTCTGGTGGGTGGCAGCTTCTTCCCGCTCGAAGACAATGCCGAGTTGATGATCAACGTGGAGTCACCGCCGGGCGCGAATCTCGACTACCTGCGCCAGAAGGTGAACGAGACGCTGGCCATCACGGC
Source organism: Gemmatimonas sp. (assembly GCF_036405635.1). Lineage (GTDB taxonomy): Bacteria > Gemmatimonadota > Gemmatimonadetes > Gemmatimonadales > Gemmatimonadaceae > Gemmatimonas. The sequence continues at coordinate 15,976 of NZ_DASWXE010000181.1, forward strand.
CGATACGTCGCGTTATCCCGAGGTGGCGTACTCGTTCGTCACGGCGGGCGGCGCGAGTGGCGCGGTCGATGTGGGCAGCATCTATCTCAAGCTCTACAAAAAGGCCGATCGTCTGGCCAAGGGGCAGCGTGATGCCGAAACGCTCGGCGCTGCGGTCCGCAAGGATGTGGAGCAGATCGGTGGTGCCACGGTGTCTGTGTTCACCAACGACTTCGCAGGTCAGGAGAAGCAGATCTCGCTCGAACTGCGCGGCCAGAACAAGGACGCACTGCAGCAGGTGGCCGATCAGTACCTCGCGGCGCTCAAGAGCGTGCGTGGTGCCGTCGACGTGGGGCTGAGCACCAAGGGTCAGAAGCCCGAACTCACGGTGCAGATCGATCGTGGGCTCGCCGGTGCGATGGGTATCAGCGTGGGGCAGGTGGCGCAGGCCATTCGCCCGGCGTTTGCGGGTCTCGACGCCGGTGACTGGGTCGACCCCACCAACGAAACACGCAAGGTCATGGTGCGTCTCTCGCCGGAAGCCCGCGCGCGTGGTACCGACCTGGCGCAGCTGCCGATCGCTGTGGGACAGGGCACTGGCTCCACGCTCATTCCCCTGCAGCAGGTGGCGCGCATCCGCACCGACCTCGGTCCGGCGATCGTCAACCACCTCAATCGCGACAACGTGATCAAGGTGCAGGCGAACGTGGCCGGTCGCTCGCTCACCGAAGTCATGGACGATCTCACCCGGAAGACGAAGGACATCTCGTTGCCGCCGGGCGTGACGTTCTCGAGCGGTGGACAGGTCGAGCAGCAGAACGAAGTCTTCTCCAGCATCTTCATCGCGCTCGGCGTGGCCGTGGCGCTGATGTACATGATCCTGGTGGTGCAGTTCGGCTCGTTCCTCGACCCGATTGCCATCCTGATCTCGCTGCCGCTCTCCCTGATTGGTGTCATGGGTGCGCTGGCGATCACGGGCAATACGATCAACCTGATGAGCCTCATCGGCGTGATCCTGTTGTGCGGCATCGTGGCCAAGAACGCCATTCTGCTCATCGACTTTGCGAAGTGGGCGCGTGAACGCAGTGGCATGCCGCTGCGTGAGGCGCTCATCGAGGCGGGTGCAATTCGCTTGCGTCCCATCCTCATGACCACGTTCGCCCTGATCGCCGGTATGATCCCGGTGGCGCTCGGCCGCGGCGAAGGCGCACAGTTCCGCGCTCCCCTCGGTGTGGCCGTCATCGGCGGCGTGATCACCAGTACCGTGCTCACGCTGCTGGTCATCCCGACGTTCTACGAGATCTTCGACAACATGCGCACCGGTGCCCTGCGTCGCGTGGGGCTCACGCCTCCGCACACTGGCCAGTTCCGCGCGTTCGAAGCGCCGGTCTCGGGCGTGGGTGACTGACGTCGAATGAGAAACGGAAGGGGGCGTTCCCGGCGGATCGGGAGCTGCCCCCTTTCTGTTTTCCGGACTGCTTTGTGTGCACTGGGACGGAGCTGTGCGTGCCGTCCCGCCGCGAACTTCGCGCATGGTGACGGGTTTACATTCTGATCGTTATGCGCTTGTGGTTCTTACCCGCCCTGTTGGTTGCCGGTAGCTGGCTGACCGCCCTGTCCGATGGCCCGTGGACCTATTGGGTCCTCGGCGTTACCGCGATTGTCACCGAGGAACTCGGTCCGATCTTCGGGGGCATTGCCGCGCACGAGGGTCAGCTGCATGTCGGTCGCGTGATCTTCGCGATCACTGTCGGCGGTTGGGCGGCCACCATCCTGCTGTATGCGCTGGGCCGCCTCAAGTGGGACGCCATCCGGCGCCGCTTCCCCAAGGCCCGCAGCACGGGCACCGTCGCCCTACGGGTGGTCCGCAACAATCCACTGAAGGCATCGTTTTTTGTGCGGTTTGCCTTCGGTCTTCGTATCGTGCTACCCATGGCCTGTGGGGCCGCGGGGGTGCCGCTGTACATCTACCTGCCGGTTTCCCTGCTCGGATCTGTAGTGTGGACGAGCTTCTTCACGGCGGTGGGATATGCGGCTGGTGAAGCGGCGGTGCAGGCCATGGGCCATATTGGACAGGCCGGTGAGCTGGTTGGTGCGGTGCTGCTCACGGTCGCGATCCTTGCGTTTGTGCGCTGGCAGCGGAAGCGGCGCGAGCGGAAGGCTGCGCGCGCCGATTCCCGTCGCGAACCGACTCCCCTCCCCTCGGATCACGCGCTGACACACGATGACATCGACATCGGGAGTACCCGATAGTGATCTGCGCGCCCTCCTTGCGGGGGTAGCGGCAGCATCGTCGTTCGAAGGGTCACTCGACGCCATCTGCATTGGCGTGGAGGCGCTGCTGCCCGGGGCCCGGTGTAGCATCCTGCTGGTGGACCCGGTTGCCCACGTACTCGAGCCGGCGTCGGCACCATCCCTGCCCGCTGCGTACGTCGAGATCACCCGGCACTTCCCCATCGATAGCGAGCTGGGGTCCTGCGGGCGCGCCGCGGCTATCCGCCAGGTGGTGATCAGCGCGGATATCAGCACCGCGCCCACTTGGACGCGCTTTGCGCACATTGCCGAGGGGTTCGGGCTGCGGTCGTGCTGGTCTATGCCCATACTGACGCTGGACGCGACGGTGGTGGGCACATTTGCGATCTATCGCGATCGTGTGGGCACGCCGTCTGAGCACGAACTGCGGTTGATGGAAGATGTAGCCCGGCTAGCCGCCCTGTTGATTGGTCGATCGCATGATCCGCGCACGATGGCGGCCGAGAGTACGCTGCGGGATGCGATCGAAAGCCGACGGTTCATCGACCGTATCATGCAGGCCATTCCGGATGTCGTGTACACCTTCGATCTGGCCGAACGGCGCATGACGTTCGTGACGCCATCGTGCGAGCGGGTGGTGGGATACACCGTCGCCGACATCATGGAACTCGGCGCCGAACTCTGGATGCGCCTCGTGCATCCCGAGGACCTCCCCGCGCTCGCGGCCTATACGAGCAGCTGGGATGACTCGATGGATCCGGAGGTGCGTTCGATCGAATATCGCATCCTGCATCGTACTGGCGGCTGGCGCTGGCTGGTGCAGCGCTCGCTGGTGTTGTCGCGTGATCCGCAGGGTCGCCCGACGACCACGCTGGGGGTGCTGCAGGACATCACCGAGGTGAGGCTCAACGAGCAGCGCCTGCGGCAGGGTGAGCGCATGGAAGCGCTGGGCCGCTTGGCCGGTGGCATTGCACACGACTTCAACAATCTGCTCACGGTCATCTTGCATTCGGCCGAGAGCGTGGATGGCACGCTCACCGAGCGGGCGGCGCGCGAGGCGAATGCCGATGTGATGGCCGCGGCTACGCGTGCGCGTGATCTGGTGCACCGCATTCTCACGTTCAGTCGCATGCGGGAAGCGGTCCGTGAACGCTTCCGGCTCGCGGACGTGGTGGGTGAGGCCGTGCGCTTCTTCGTAGCGTCCAAGCCGTCCACACTCGAGCTGGATGTGCAGCTGGCGGACGAGTGTTGTGAGCTCGAGGGTGATGCGTCGCAATTCCAGCAGGTGGTGCTCAATCTCTGCGCCAACGCCGAATATGCGTTGCGTGGTGTGCGGGATGCGCAGCTCGAGATCTGGCTCAACACCGAGCATGTGACCGAAGACCAGGCCGCGGCGCTGCAGGTTGCGCCCGGCAAGTGGGCGCATCTCACGGTGCGGGACAACGGCTCGGGTATGAGCGAAGACGCACTCGCGCGTGTCTTCGAGCCGTTCTTCACCACCAAGCCACAGGGCGATGGCACGGGGCTTGGCATGGCTGTCACGCTGGGCATCGTGCAATCGCACGGCGGGCATGTGCAGGTGCGCAGCCAGTTGCACCGCGGCACGACGGTGGAGGTGTGGGTGCCCATGCTCGACTCGAGCAAGGAGCCACGGCCGGTGCAGGCACCGGTACCTGATCGGTCGGCGGCACCACGCGCACGGCGTGTGCTGGTGGTGGACGACGAACCCGCCGTGGCGCGCGCGATCACCCGCCTGCTCACGTCCATCGGGCATGAGGTCATCACCGAGTCCGATCCCGAGGAAGCACTGCAGATCGTCGTGCGCAACCCGATGGCCTTCGATGTAGTGCTCACCGACCAGACCATGCCGGGCATGACCGGTGATGCGTTGGCGCGCGCGGTACGCAGTATTCGCCCTGACCTGCCGGTGGTCCTGTGTTCAGGGTACAGCGAGCACTATCAGCTCGATGATGCGCAGCGCGATGGTATTCGTGCGTTTCTCACCAAGCCGCTGGACCGTGAGCAGGTGCGGAGTGTGCTGGACGGGTTGGGCTGAGCGGCAACTACTGACGCGCGGCCTCACGCAGTTCACGCCACGCCAGCTCCACGTGTTCTCGGTCAGTGCGGATGTTGCCGATGGCCAGGCGCAGTGTGTAGCGCCCATCGAGCTTGGTGTGCGAGAGATACACATGACCGCGGGTGTTCACACGTTCCATGATCGCGGCGTTGAGCGATGCAATGGTGTCTTCATCCGCCCCATCGGGCGCATAGCGGAAGCACACCAATGACAGTGTCACCGGCGCGGTGATCTCCCAGCCTCCCTCGAAGTGCACCATGCCGGCAAAGTCGCGCGCCAGTTCACAGTGGTGCCGGATGCGCTCCGCGAGTCCTTCGGCCCCGTAGGCACGCATCACCATCCACAGCTTGAGCGCGCGAAAGCGGCGGCCAAGCTGAATGCCGTAGTCCATCAGGTTGGTGGTCTCGTTGGGCGTGCGCGTCACGAGGTACTCGGGCAGCAGCGCAAATGCCTGCCGCAGCGTGGCCGGGTCGCGCGTGAACAGCACCGAGCAGTCCATGGGCGTGAACAGCCACTTATGCGGATTCACTACCAGCGAATCGGCGCCGTCCACACCGTCCAACAGATAGCGCAGCTCGGGCACAATGGCGGCCACACCGCCGTAGGCCGCGTCCACATGCACCCAGCAGTTGTAGCGGCGGGCGATGCGCACCACCTCCGGCACCGGGTCGATACTGGTGATACTGGTGGTGCCCACACACGGCACCACGGCGATGGGCCGATAGCCGGCGGCGACATCAGCCGCCAGCGCGGCTTCGAGCGCATCGGGGCGCATGCGGAACTGTTCGTCCACCGCGATCTTCACGCAGTTCTCATGGCCCAGCCCAAGCGCCATGACCGCCTTGTCGATGGACGAGTGCGCATGTTCGCTGCAGTACACCCGCAGGCGCGGCACATCGGCGCGCGCAGAAAGCCCCTTGGTGCGCACGTCGAGACCGGCGCGCTCGCGGGCGGCAGCGAGTGCGTAGAACGTGCTCACACTCGCCGTGTCGGTGATCTGCCCGGTCCAGCCCTCGGCGAGGCCCAGCAACTGCCTAAGCCAGTCGAGCGTGAGTTCCTCGAGCTCCGTCACGGCGGGGCTCGTGATCCACAGCATGCCGTTCACATTGAGGCCGGCCGTGAGCAGTTCACCCAGAATGCCCGGATACGACGCCGAGTTGGCGAAGTAGGCAAAGAAACCCGGGTGATTCCAGTGCGTGATGCCCGGCAGGATCGTCGAGTGAAAATCGCTCAGCATCGCCTCCAGCGGCTCGCCATGTATCGGCGGCGAGGCGGGCAGGGCGTTGCGCACATCACCGGGTTGCACGCGGCTGCGTACCGGATTGGCCGCGGGATTCTCGAGGTAGTCGGCAATCCAGTCGACGGCGGCATGGGCCGCGGCCCGGAAGTCGGCAGCCGGCAGGTCACCGGTGAGCGGGGCAGGTGAGCGATCAGTCATGCCTGTGAAGCTCATCGGCGAACCACGTCCCGGCCAGCCCGGGCCACCGGCGCAGGAGAGCAGCCGGAGCACAGCTGGTCACGGTCCTGCTTCTTTCTCTTGTGGATCGATACCCGCCGTTGCGGAGTGCGCCGGGTTCCCGTAGCGTCAGGCCATGACTGGCTCTTCCCGACGCGATTTCCTGCGCGACTCGGCGGTGCTTGGCGCCGCCTCCCTGATGGCCCCCGCCACGATGGCGGCTGCCCCGGCCCTCACTCATGACACGGCGCAGCCGCTCACGCCGCACACCGGCGCGCTGGACATGGTCGCGCAGGACGAGGCCTACTGGAAGAAGGTGGCCGATCAGTACCGGGTCACCGATGCCGTCACGAACATGGAAGCCGGCTATTGGGGGCTCATGTCGCAGCCGGTGCTCGCGAAGTATCACGAGCACATCGACCGCATGAACCGGGAGAACTCGTACTTCGCGCGCCGAGAGTTTCCGGCGCTCATGCGCAATGCCCGTGACCGGGTGGCGCAGTTCGTGGGCGCCAAGTCAACCGAGATCGCGCTGTCGCGTGGTGCCACCGAGGCGCTGCAGGCGCTGATCAGCCAGTACAACAAGGTTGGCCCGGGCGACACGGTCATGTACGCCGACCTCGACTACAACGCGATGCAGTGGGCGATGAACGGTCTCGCCGAGCGTCGCGGGGCGAAGGTGGCGCGCTTCGATATTCCGGAGCCGGCCACGCACGCCAACATCATGGAGGCGTACACCAGGGCGCTCGATGCCAACCCGCGCACCAAGCTGCTACTGCTCACGCACTGCAACAACAAGACGGGGCTGCTGCTGCCCGTGAAGGATGTGGCTGCGCTGGCGAAGAGTCGCGGTGTGGACGTGGTGGTGGACGCCGCGCACTCCTTCGGGCAGGTGCCACTCACGGTGGACGAGGTGGGTGCCGACTTCATCGGGCTCAACCTGCACAAGTGGATTGGTGCGCCCGTTGGCGCGGGTGCGATGTACATCCGCGAGGGCAAGCTCGAGGCCATCGACCGTGCGCACGCCGATGAAAGCGCACCGGCCGATCGCATCGATAGCCGGCTGCACACGGGCACCGTGAACTTCGCCACCGTGATGACCATTCCCGATGCGATCGACTTTCAGCAGTCCATCGGCATTCCGCAGAAAGCGGCGCGCCTGCGGTTCCTGCGCGATCGCTGGGCCAAGGCGGTGCGCAATGTGAAGGGTGTGGACGTACTCACACCCGATGACACGCCACTCACCGGAGCGATCACTGCGTTCCGCCTGAACGGCAAGGGCACGCGCGAGGCCAACAATGCCATCGCCAAGACCCTGCTCGACGAGTTCGGTGTGTTCACCTTCCAGCGTACCGGCATTGCGAAGGGCGACTGCGTGCGCGTCACGCCCACGCTCTACAACACGCCGGCCGATGCCGACAAGCTGGCCGCGGCCATCAAGACGATCGTGGCGCGCGCTTGAGCTGAGGGGAATTGGAAGGGACCTAAGGGTTGCCTGCCAGCCGCCTTCGGCGGCGAAAACTGCATGACCTAAAAGGAAAAAAGCAGGAAAGTTCTGGTGACATACGCAGGCTTTGCCGCGTCCACCGAAACTCTCCTGCTTTTTTTCCTTTTAGGTCATGCAGTTTTCGCGCCCGTAGGGCGCCCAATCAGTTGCCCTTGCTGTTTCCCTACGCAGTTTCCCTTCCCGCCCTTACGGCGTCTTCGGAATCCCGCCGCTCACCAGAAACTCGAGCGCAACGTTGGCCATTGCCCGCGTGCCCACGGGCAGCGCCGCATCATCACCCTGGAACAGCGGAGAGTGATTGCTGGCCACATTGAACAGGTCCACGTTGGGCGGCGTCACGGCGAGGTTGAAGAAGAAGCCAGGTGCCTTGTCGGCGAAGCGCGAGAAATCTTCACCGGCCATGCTCGGGCTCTTTGATTCGAAGGCGCCCTTGCTGCCCGCCACGCGCTTGAGTGCGGGCGAGAAACGGCTCACCATCGCCACGTTGTTGAGCGTGCTGCTGTAGCCCAACTCGATGTGCACCTCGGCCTTCGCGCCATGCGCTTCGGCGATCTTGGTGGCGATGGTCTTCATGCGCTCGCCGATCACCTGCCGCGACTTGGGGTCGAACGTGCGGATGGTGCCGATCATCCACACCGAGTCGGGAATGATGTTCTCCCGCAGGCCGCCATGAATGGCACCCACCGTCACCACCGCCGGACCCGCGGTGAGATCGAGCGAACGCGACACGATCGTCTGCAGCGCCGACACGATCTCGGCGCTGGCGACGATCGGGTCCACCGCGTTGGACGGCATCGCACCGTGCCCCTGCTTGCCCTTGACGATGATCTTCCAGCTGTCGGCCGCTGCGGTGATGGAGCCGCTGCGATATGACAACGTGCCACTTGGGCCCGGGCCCACATGCAGACCGAACACACCATCCACACCCGTCATCGCACCAGCTTCGATCATCGCCTTGGCACCACCATTGGGTGGAACTTCCTCGGCCGGCTGGAAGAAGAACTTCACCGTGCCCGGAATGCGGCTCTTCATGCCCGCCAACACCTCGGCCGTACCCATGAGCATGGCCGTGTGCATGTCGTGGCCACAGGCATGCATCACGCCCGTTTCCACGCCGTTGTACACCGTGCGCACGGTGCTCTTGAACGGCACGTCGGCGAGTTCCGCCACCGGCAGTGCATCCATGTCGGCACGCAGGGCCACCGTGGGTCCCGGCTTGGCACCCTTGAGCGTGCCCACCACCGCAGTAATGCCGCCGACATTCTCCTGCACCTCGAGACCAAGTGAGCGCAGGTGCGCGGCCACGAGGGCAGCCGTCCGCTTTTCCTGGTAGCCCAGCTCCGGATGCTGGTGAATGTCATGACGCCACGCCGTGATCTTGTCGGCGATGGCGGCGGTGCGCTTGTCGATCTCGGCAGCAAGCGCAGGATCGAACGGACCCTGCGCGGCGAGCTGCGGAGCGGCCGCCACGAACATCGTGGCGGCTGCGAATGAGAGAATGCGTGAACGGTTCACGATATGCTCGCTATCGAATCAGTTGTTGTCGCCGCGCGGCTTGGCTTCCTGCGCGCGCACGGTCGGGTACTCGATGCCGAGCTGCTCGAGATACGTTTTGAACTTGGTCGGGTCGTAGTAGAACTTCTTCTGCTGATCACGGAAGCGCGCCATGATGTCCGCGTTCAGGTACGTGGGCGGCTGATCGAACGACCGGATGAAGGGCTTGTACTTGGTTTCCTTCGTCTGGACGTTGTTGAAGTAGTCCCACGCGTCCGTCACCACCTTCGGCGTCATGAAGATGTCGAGCATCGTGAGCGCCTGAACCTTTGCACCGGCCACCGCACCCTTGTGCGCAATCGGCGTGGCCATCGCAATCGCGTTTGCCCAGTTGTGCCCCGGCAGGCCCGGAATGTTGGACGGATAGCGCAGCGTGATCGTAGGCATGTTCCACGCCACGTCGCCGATGTCGTCGGAACCGCCACCGGTCCAGTTCTGCGGCGTGGCTGCGCCACGCAGCTCCTTGTTCACCTGCTCCGAAAGACCGAAGTCCGGCGAACCGAGTTCCTTCTGCAGGCCCTTGGCCAGCGCCTGGTCCTTGTCGTCCCACTTGGGCATGCCAACCTTCAGCACGTTCTGGTGCATCGCTTCGGCGATCGGCTTGCTGAAGTGCGCCGACCAGCCGCTGCCCAGAATGTTCACCGTGTCGAGCTGCGTATCCGTCATCATGGCCGCACCGGCCGCGACGCGCTTGCCCATCTCGAACAGTTCCATCGTGCGCGGATAGTCCTGCTCGCGGAAGTAGAACCAGATGCTCGCCGTGCTCGGTACGACATTCGGCTGGTCGCCACCATCACGAATGACGTAGTGTGAGCGCTGCTGCAGGCGGATGTGTTCGCGGCGGAACTCCCAGCCCTGCGCCATCAGCATCACGGCGTCGAGCGCGCTCTTGCCGCGCCACGGCGCGCCGGCTGCGTGCGCGCTTTCGCCGCGGAACTTGAACTCAGCCGAGATGAGTGCGCTCGAACCGCTGGCGCCCCACGACACGCCAAGGTCGTTGCCGACGTGCGTGAACAGCGTGACGTCGGTGTTCTTGAAGATCCCTGCGCGCACCAGGAACGCCTTGCCGGCCATCTGCTCTTCGGCGATACCGGGCCACAGCAGGATGGTGCCGTTGATCTTGTCGCGCTGCATGAGCTGCTTCACCACAATGGCGGCCACGATGTTCACGGCCTGGCCGGAGTTGTGGCCTTCGCCATGTCCCGGGCCACCCTGGATCATCGGGTCACGATAGCCTACGCCCGGCTTGCTGCTGGCCTGCGGGATGCCGTCCACGTCCGAGCCGAGCGAGATCTCCGGCTTGCCGGTGCCGTAGCTCCACTTGGCCGTCCACGAACTCGGAATGCCGGCCACGCCCTTCTCGACCGTGAAGCCCTCCTTTTGCAGCAGCGTCGTGATGTACTTCTGGGTCTCGAATTCCTGGAAGCCGAGTTCCTGGAACGAGAACAGCATGTCCACGATCTCCTGCACCTGCTTCGAGCGGCTCTCCACCATCTGGAGTGCTTCGGTCTTCAGCTTCTCGATGCGGGGATCCGCTGAGGCAACGGTCGCTGCCGGCTGCTGCGCGCCGACCGGATTGGTGAGCAAGGACACGGAGGCCAGCGCCATGGCGTTTATCGCCACAGCCTTGAGCACCATGGGGGCGCGGTTCCGAAGGGTCGAACGGAACCAATGCGGGAGGAAGGGCACGCGAGATCTCCTGAAACGTGAGGCAACGGCCTGGGGCACCAGCCGGGTTCGAACTGTCCGAAGTTACGTTTCGTGAAGAGAAACCGCTCATGGAGGCCGCGCGTACGGAAGGGGGCCTTCCGAAGGCCGCTCCGCACCAAGCGCCGCTGTTCCGCATTCCGCCTGACGTCTCCCGCATGCGCCAATACGTCGCTCCTCTGCTGTCCTTGGTCCTTCTCGGGGTGATTGCCGAACCCGTCGCCGCTCAGCAGCGCTCTTCCAGAGCGAACCGGGACAGCACCCGGCGCGCGCCGGTCGACACGCTGTCCCGCGAGCAGCGTGAGGCGGTCCGCGAGGCCTCCCGGGATGCCCGGTCGATCAGCCGGCGGACGCTCCGGGGCGACAGCGCGACCCTCGTCGCGCTGGCCGATGCGGCGGCCACCACCGCTTTTGCCACACCGGAAGCCCGCGCCATTCTGCTGCGGGCCCGCGAGGCCCGGGAACGTCAGGACAGCGCCCTGCGCTCCTACCGCGCCACCACCACCCAGCGCATGTCGGTGAGCATGGGTGCCCGCAAGTTGGGGCTCGAGAAGCTGCTCTTCCGCGGCGACAACGTGGCCGAGATCGCATGGCGCCGCGATGTGGGCGTGCGGGTAAAGCCCGTTGGCTCGCGACTCACCATCCCCATGGCGTCCGACGTGCGCGGCGACATGGTGTCGGCAGTGACCATTCCATACTTCCCCGGGCGCGAACAGCTCTGGTTTCCGTCGTCCGATTTTGGTGTGGCCAAGACCGATGTGGACGACCGCGACATCATCCATCCGTTGGCCCGCGGCGCCGAGCGCTGGTACCGCTACGAGACCGGCGATTCGGTGGACATCCGCATCGGCAACGAGCGCGTCATCCACCTGCGCGAACTCAAGATCACGGCGCGCAAGCCGGAATGGCGCACGTTCGTGGGGTCGTTCTGGTTCGACCGCGATGGCGGACAGTTGGTGCGTGCGGCCTATCGCATGGCGGCCGAGATCGACATCTGGAGCGTGGCGACCGAGGAAACTGCGCGCGAGATGATGGAGGACAAGGAACTCGCACCGGTGCGCGATTCCATCCTGCGCGCGCGTCTGCCGCGGGATTTGTATGTGAGGGACAGCGCGCGCCGTGCTGACGCCGAACGACGTCGTGATCCCAACGAAGACGAAGTGCCCGCGTGGGTTGCCGCGACGTTCCGGCCAGCCAAGGCGCGTCTGGATGCGATCACCGTGGAGTATGGGCTGTATCAGGGCAAGTTCTGGTTGCCGCGCGCCCACAGTGCCACGGCCAGCGCCGACTTCATGTTCATGCGTGTGCCGTTCCGCCTCGACGAAAAGTTTTCGTATGAATCGGTGGACGGCGATTTCACGCTGGCCCCACTGCCGCCGGCCCGCAATCGACTGGCCTCCGGCGACTCCGCCCGTGCGGACTCCACCAAGGCCGATTCCATGGTCGTCGCCAGCGGTGGCAGCGGCGTCTCCATCTCGCTGGGCACGGGGACGGGCAATAGCGCGGGCAAGGACCGTGCGAGTCAGCGCCGCGATTCCGTGCAGGCCTCGGTATACGGTGCGGCCAAGGTGCGGCAGTGTGCCAACGATTCCACCTGGACGCGCATCGAGAATCGCTACGAAGGGGCCGTGCGTGTGGCGTACGACTTGCCATGCGACATGAAAAAACTGAGCTCCTCGCCTTCCTTGCCGCCGGAAACGGCGAGCGACGAATCCCTGTTCGATCTGCGCAGTCAGGAAGAACTGGTGAAGGCGTTGGGGCTGTCGTTGCAAGCGCCGTGGGGACCGCAGATGCCGCGTGTGCGCGTGGGCTCCGATCTCTTCCGCTACAATCGCGTCGAGGGACTTTCGGCGGGTGTGGAAGTGACGCAAACGCTGGGTGCCGGATTCACGGCGCGGGCGTTGGGACGCATTGGTCACGCCGACCTGCACGCCAACGGCGAATTCTCGCTCTCACGCAGCAACGGCGCCCGCACGGTGACGGCGTCCGCCTATCATCGCTTGGCTGCGGTGAACCCCGAGTGGGCGGGAGCGCTCACGCTTGGACCGTCACTGCCCGCCGTGTTGTACGGCCGCGACGAGGGATTCTACTACCGCACGATGGGCGTATCGCTGCGGGAACAACGTGAACAGCGCCGTGGTGCGCTGGAGTATGGTCTGTTCCTCGAACGGCAGTGGACGGCGGGCGACAGCGACGTGGTGAACACGTTCTCGCTGGCGCGGGCACTGGGCGGGCGTCGATTCGGCGAAAACATCACCGCCGAACGCGGAGCATTCGCCGGCGCAAGCATGACTCTCTCACGATTGCTCATCGAACGGCCTCGTGGGTTGCGCCTCACCAGTCTCGTGCGCGCCGAGGCGGCGACCGGCACGTTTGAATACGGACGCGGCTCATTCGAAAGCACGGTATCCAGTCCGGCCGGCCCGGTTGCGATCGCGTTCACCGGTGCGATCGGCAGCTCGGTCGGACGCGTGCCCGCCCAGCGCACCTACCAGTTGGGTGGACTGCGCACCGTGCGTGGTCAGTTGCCCGGTACGCAGGCTGGTGACGCTTATTGGCTCACGCGCGCTGAGGTGGGCACGCGGCAGGGCGCCTTCCGGCCTGTCGTCTTCTACGACATGGGTTGGGCGGGTAGCCGCAAGACGTTTGGACAGGTGCAGGCTCAGCGTGGTGTCGGCTTCGGGCTGGGCCTGCTGGACGGCCTGCTTCGATTTGACATCTCCAGGGGGCTTTTCCCCGCGAAGGGCTGGCGTTCAGACTTCTACCTCGAAGCACCGATCTGATCGCGACCTTTCGGGTTTTCCCGAAAGTGATGACGGCTCTGGCGTGAGGTGGGGCGCTTCCTGAATATTGTCCGCCCACCTCCCGGAGTACGTCCTGCCTTTCGACATCGTCTATGCGGCTGCGTTCGCGTTGCTGATCTCTCAGCTGCGCGACAGAGCGGCGATGACGGATATCCTGACCAGCGTGCAGCGTCTGTGCGCGCTTGCCCGTGTGGGCAGTGTCACGCTTCGCGCCGACATGCACGATGCGGGCGCGTCGGCGTCGGTGCAGGAAGCGTTCGATATTCTGCGCCATACGATGAACGCACATGATCTCGAGGCCATCGATATCAGTGCGACCATCACGGACGCCGAGTTCATCAAGCTGGCGGGCATTCTGGTGGGCCCTGCGTCGACCGTGCATGGCAGCATCATCGATACAGCGGATGCGCTCTCCATCTGGAACGTGCGCCTGCATGTGCGCGGCGTCTCGTTGCGTCCCACGCCGCCGGGCATGCGTGCCGTGGTGGCCGACACGCCGCCATCATCACACGCGTTTGACGGACCGGTACCGCTGACCACGGCGGAACACGCCATCCTGCATCATGTGCCGTCGGTGGATGATCACGTCGCCGACACACACGATGTGCGCAAGGAAGTGGCCGATGCCGTGGCACAGGACGACGCGGCGTGGGTGGTGCAGTTGCTGGAGTCCATCGAGGATCCACTGCGCTTTGCTCAGGCCGCGACCAAGGACGCGCTCGTGCTGGCCGTGGAGCGCATGGTGGACGCCCCTGACGAATACGATCGCGTACACGCAGTACTCCGTCGTGCCGGGGCCATCGGTGCGCGCGCAATTTTCACGCAACTCATGGCGTCCACCGAAACGGCCGAACGTCGTGTGCTGTACGATGCAGCGGCCGCGCACCCAGCCATCATCGAAGTGGCCCGGGCGCATGTCACCCACCCCACCTGGTACGTCGTGCGCAATGCGGCGGGGCTACTCGGCGAAAATCGTTCGCCCCAGGCCATCCCCGATCTCAGCAAACTGCTGCGGCACGATGACCAGCGTGTGCGCGCGGCGGCGGTGGTGGCACTCGGTCGCATCGGTGGACCCATCGCCACGGCCAGTCTCGAATCGGTGCTCACCGATCCGGTTGCCGACGTACGCAATCGGGCGCTGGCCATCGTGTTCGCCTCGCCAGAGTCGGATCCACTGGCCGATCGCATGCTGATGGCGCTCGAAGAAGAGAGCTCGCTGGAGTTCCAGCTGGAGATGGTACATGCGCTCGCCCACGTGCCTACGCCGCGCGCGCGCCAGCGCCTGGAAGTGATGAGCAACGCAGAAGCCGTCACGGCCGACGAATACCAGCTTCGTCTGGCCGCGATGGCCGCATTGGCCGCGGGACATCGCCCCGCGGCCGATCACACATTACGACGGCTGCTCGACGACCCGAGCTCGACGATCGCCGAGCGCGCTGCCGCCCTGCTCGGCTGAGAGGCGTGCGCGCAATCGCGTGATCCAGCGATCGCGGATGCGTGCCACGTGCTCGCCCGCACCGCGCGGCTTCACCTTGCGCCAGTGCACGTGCTGGTGATCCCAGTCATCGAGCAGCCACCGCGCCCGCGCGCTTTCAGTCCGGGCGAGGTGCAATCGCAGCAGCAGGTACAGCAGCGTATTGTCCTCGGCGTCGGGCTCGGCCAGCAACACCATCTCGTGATTGAGACGGCTGGCAAACGTGTCGGCCTCGTCGAACACATAGGCCACGCCATTGGACATGCCGGCGCCGAAGTTGCGCCCTGCGCGTCCGAGCACGGCCACCACGCCGCCCGTCATGTACTCGCAGGCGTGATTGCCCACGCCTTCCACCACCGCGCACGCCCCGGAGTTGCGCACGCCAAACCGATCACCCGCCTGGCCTGCCGCACACAGAATGCCATCGGTCGCACCGTACAGCACGGTGTTGCCGAGGATCATGTTGAGGTGGCTCGCACCACGATAACGCGCCAGCCGGAACGGGCGCACCACGATCTCACCACCGCTCAATCCCTTGCCCACGTAGTCGTTGGCTTCACCCTCCAGCGTGAGTTGCATGCCGCGCACGCTGAAGGCGCCGAAGCTCTGACCCGCGCTGCCCTGAAAGCCGAGCTTCAAGGTGCCGTCGGCGAGACCGGCATTGCCAAACTTTTCGGCCAATGCGCCGGCCACTCGCGCACCAACAGTCAGGTTGTGGTTGCGAATCGCGTATTGCGCAGACACCGGCGAGCCATCGGCCAGCGTGGCCGCCGCATCGGCAAGGATCTGGTCGTCGAGCACTTGCAGCCCGTGCCGCTCGTTGCGTTCCACGGTGCGAAGCCGCGGTTCGTCGCTGCGGCGCGGCGCCGTCAGTACCTGCGACAGATCAAGCATCGTCGAGCGCGGCAATTCAGGCCGCTCGGCACGCTGCAGCAGCTCCACCTTGCCGATGATCTCCGACAGTGAACGGGCGCCGAGCAGCGCGAGCTCGGTGCGCACATCTTCGGCAAGACGTGAGAAGTAGGCGATGACATGCTCCGGCGTGCCGCGGAACTTGGCTCGCAGGTCTTCGCGCTGCGTGGCAATGCCGGTGGGGCAGGTGTTGAGGTGGCACTGACGGGCCATGTCGCAGCCCAGTGCCACCAGCGGTGCGGTGCCAAACCCGTAGGACTCGGCGCCCAGCAGTGCGGCGATGATCACGTCGCGGGCGTTGGTGAGCCCCCCGTCCACACGCACCTCCACGCGATGCCGGAGGCCGTTGGCCACCAGCACCTGCTGCGCCTCGGCCAGACCCAGCTCCCACGGCGAGCCCGCGTGCTTGATGCTCGACAGTGGCGAGGCGCCAGTACCGCCATTGTGGCCCGCGATGAGCACGTAGTCGGCAAAGGCCTTGGCCACACCAGCCGCCACCGTACCCACACCCGACTCGGCCACCAGCTTCACGCCCACACGTGCGCGCGGGTTCACGGTCTTGAGATCGTGAACGAGCTGCGCGAGATCTTCGATGCTGTAGATGTCATGATGCGGCGGCGGCGAGATGAGCCCCACGCCCGGTGTGCTGTGACGCAGGCGCGCGATCAGTTCGGTGACCTTGTGGCCCGGGAGTTGCCCACCTTCACCCGGCTTCGCACCCTGCACGATCTTGATCTCGAGCTCTTCGGCGTTGGCCAGATACTCGGTAGTCACGCCGAAGCGCGCCGACGCCACCTGCTTGATCTTGCTGTGCCGCCGGTCGCCGGAGGTGTCGGCATAGGCCGCGATGTCTTCGCCACCCTCACCGGAGTTGGAGCGCGCCTGCATGCGGTTCATCGCGATGGTCAGCGTCTCGTGCGCCTCGGGCGAGAGTGCACCAAGCGACATGGCCGACGCGATGAAGCGCGCGCGGATGTCCTCCATCGGCTCCACATCCTCGATGGGAATGGAGACGCCGGGGCGCACCGTGAGCAGATCGCGCACAGATGTTGGCGTGGCCTGTTCGCTGTTCTTCACGAACGTGCGCCATGCCTCATCGGGATCGACGCCGGCTCGGCGGGCACTGCCCACCGCTTGCTGTAGCGACTGCGCACGACGCGGCGCCCAGGCATGCCCCTCGCCATCCTTGCGAAAACGCACGCGGCCGTGATCGGGCAGGGCCGTGATCGCGGTGCCGTCGGTGGCGTACGCACGGCGGTGACGCAGCAGCACGTCCTCACTGATCTCGCGCAGGGTAAGGCCTCCCAGCGGCGACGCGGTGCCATTGAAGCAGCGGTCGATCACATCGGCACCTAGCCCCAGCGCATCGAACGTCTGCGCACCGCAGTAGCTCGACAAGGTGGAGATGCCCATCTTGGCCAGCACCTTGAGCAGTCCCTTCTCCACCGCCGTGCGATAGCGCGATTGCGCGACCGCCGGCTCGGGGCGTTCGGTGTCGGTGTCGGAGCGGCCGTGCGCCTCGGCGAAGAGGGTGGCAACTGTTTCCATGGCCAGCCACGGATGCACGGCTTCGGCTCCATAGCCAAACAGCGTGGCCATGTGATGTTGCTCGATGGCATCACCGGCTTCCACCACCAGTCCCACGCGCGCGCGCAGGCCCGTGCGAACCAGGTGCTGGCGAATCGCGCCCAGTGCCAGCAGGGCCGGAATGGGGGCACGCTCCGCGTTCACCTTGCGGTCACTGATGATCAGCAGGCGTGCGCCCTTGCGTGCGGCCACCTCGGCCCGGCGACATAGCGTGTCGAGCGCCGCTTCCAGTGCCTCGGGACGCGAGTGGGCGCCGTACGTGGCGTCCAGCGTGGTGCTCGGTACATCGGGGAAGGTACGCAGTGCGGCCATCTCGGCGGGCAGCAGTACCGGATGTTCGATGCGCAGCATGCGCGCATACGAAGCCTTCTCCACCAGCGGTGAACCACGGCGTCCGAGGTGCATGCGCAACGACATCACCATGGACTCCCGCAGCGAGTCCATGGGCGGATTGGTCACCTGCGCGAACCGCTGCCGGAAGAACGAGTAGAGCGGCGGTGTGGTGGACGACAGCACGGCCAGCGGCGCGTCGTCGCCCATGCTCCACACCACTTCAGCTGCTGATGTGGCCATCGGCTCGAGCACCATGCGCAGGTCTTCGTTGCCGTACCCAAAGGCACCCTGCGTGGCGCGCAGCACATCGCTGGAGCGCACCAGCGGTTCCGCACCATCGCTGGTGGGCAGCGTGGACATGTGATGCGCGATCCACCGCGCGTACGGACGCCGTGTGGCCACTTCACGCTTGGCGGCCATGTTGCGCACGATGCGCTTGCCGGCCGTGTCCACCAGGAACACGCCGCCAGGGCCCAGCTTGCCGGTCTCCACCACATCGCGTGGATCGAAGTCCACGATGCCGACTTCCGAACCGGCGACCACCATGCCGTCAGCGCGGATCTTGTAGCGACATGGACGCAGGCCGTTGCGGTCGAGAGAGACTGCGACCTGCACACCATCGCTGTACGCGAGTGCGGCAGGGCCGTCCCACGGTTCGATCACGCATTGGTGATATTCGTAGAACGCCTTCACCACGGGCTCCACATCGGGATACTTCTCCCACGCCTGCGGTACCAGCATCATCGCCGCGTGCACCGGTGAGCGACCAGCGCGCACCAGCAGTTCGAGCGCATTGTCGAGACTTGCCGAGTCGCTGCCGCGCGGGCGGATGGGATCACGCAGACGTTCGGCGTGCGCGCCGAAGTCGGGTGCGTCCAGCAGCGGGCCGCGCATGGCCATCGCATTGCGGTTGCCCCACAGCGTGTTGATCTCGCCGTTGTGCCCGAGCATGCGGAACGGCTGCGCCAGTTCCCACCGCGGCATGGTGTTGGTGGCGTAGCGCTCGTGAAAGACGGCGATGGCCGTCTCGAACGCGGGATCCCGCAGGTCCGGGAAGAAGTCGCCCAGCTGGCCGCCCGTGAGCAGCCCCTTGTAGACCACCGTGCGACACGAGAGCGAGCAGATGTAGA
Organism: Gemmatimonas sp.; assembly: GCF_036405635.1. GTDB lineage: Bacteria > Gemmatimonadota > Gemmatimonadetes > Gemmatimonadales > Gemmatimonadaceae > Gemmatimonas. The sequence goes on from NZ_DASWXE010000181.1 coordinate 34,749, forward strand.
ACGGCTCCAGTCCACGGGCCAGGGCGCGGTGCTCCATCTCGCGGCGTGCGAGGTAGAGCTGACGTTCCCATGCGTCGTCGTCCGTGGCGGCAGGGCGGCTCACCAGGATCTGCGCGATCGTGGGCATGGATGCGCGCGCCGACGGGCCAAGCACCTCGGGACGCACCGGTACGTCGCGCCAGCCTAGCACGGGGATGCCGTCGCCGAGCAGCACGTCGCTCACGATCGACATGGCTTCTTCGCGCGCGCGCTCATCGGTGGGCAGAAAGCACATGCCCACACCTATGGCCGCGTCGGCGGGCAGGTGAATGCCCAGGCGCGAGGCGGCGAGGATGAACAGGCGTCGCGGGATCTGCGTGAGCAGACCCGCCCCGTCGGCCGAGCTGTCAGCAGCGGAGGCCCCACGATGTGCGAGACGCGCAGCTGCCTCGACCGCGAGGCTCACCACTTCGTGGGTGCGTTCTCCGCTCTGCCTGGCGATGAAGCCTACGCCGCAGGCGTCACGCGGGGCGTACGGTGAACCCACCGAATCGTCGAACAGGGAACCGCTGACACGATGCGCACTCATGGAAAGTCCCGAACGGGGTGACCGATGGACACGCAGAAGCCCGCAACGTCGACGCGTGGCTGCTGCGATGTGAAGCGACTTGTCCGTTGGCCGCGCTGTCGGCACCCGTGATCAGGGCCGCGCGGCACTCGGCGATCTATTCGCCGGTCAGTGATGTCCGGGGCGGGGCACGCCGTGCGGATACCGTGTCAGCCGATCAGGAACTCGGCGCCAGGGTCCGGCCGGCAGGACACCCCGCGGCCAGTTCCCCGACGGCGATGATGCTGCAGCTATCCGATGATGCGCGTTTTAGGGCTGAGGCAGACCGAACGCACAAACAGCCCCGTAGCTCGGCGTTTGAGCGCCGTTCGGGGAGTGGGGCGGGAAGCGGTTTCCGGGCGTGGCATGTTCGACTCCGGTCGACTTCGGTCTGGGGCTCGCTGCCGGGGCGGGGCTGGTGGCCACGCGCGACAAGGCCGGTCGCAATTCCGGCCGCTTCGTAACGTCGCCGGGCCCCAAAGCGTTGGAACCGCCCGGACCGGCCATGAAACCTCGCCGTCCCAACCCCGTTGGGAGCGGCACGCCGAACGGTCAAACCCTTCCCGGCATTCGACTGTCCGAACACTCGACTCAAGGAGTGTTCGATGCCGACCTGCCTTTCGAATCCGCACGCATGAGAAATCTCACGCTGGCACTGCGCATGCTGCGCAAGACGCCATTTGTCACGGCCATTGCCGTGGCCTCGCTGGCCCTCGGTATCGGGGCCAATGCAGCGATCTACTCGTTGTTCGACCAGATGTTGCTGCGCAACCTGCCGGTGCGCGCCCCAGGGGAGTTGGTGAACCTCTCGGTCCCCGGCCCCAAGCCCGGGTCGACCTCGTGCGGGCAGGCCGGTGACTGCGAGGATGTGTTCAGCTACCCGATGTTCCGGGATCTTGAACAGAAGCAGACGGCGCTGGCGGGTATCGCGGGCCACGTGAGCTTCGGCGCCAACCTGTCGGTGCGCAACGAAGCCTTCTCCGGACGTGGCATGTTCGTCTCCGGTGGCTACTTCGGACTGCTCGGCACCAAGCCGGCGGTGGGGAGGTTGCTGCAGCCCGCCGACGACGGCACCATCGGCGCCAATTATGTGACCGTGTTGAGCCACGAGTTCTGGCGCGAGCGCTATGGCAGCGATCCGAAGATCGTGGGTCAGACGCTCATCGTGAATGGCAAGTCGCTCACCATCATCGGTGTTGCGGAGGAAGGCTTCCGCGGTACCACGCTGGGCGCGGAGCCTATGGTGTATGTGCCGGTGAGCATGCGCGCCGCGGTGTCCACGTGGCGGCCGGCCTTCGAAAACCGACGGAGCTATTGGCTCTACGCATTCGGTCGACTCAAGCCCGGCAGCAGCATCGAGCAGGCATCGGCGCAGCTGAATGCGGTCTATCGCCCGATCCTCAATGATGTGGAAGCACCGCTGCAGACCACCATGAGTGATGCGACCATGAAGCGCTTCAAGGCGCGGTCCATCGTCGTCACGCCGGGCGCACGTGGGCAGAGCAGCATTCATCGCGAAGCACGCACCCCCATCCTGCTGTTGTTCGCGATCACGGGCACGGTGTTGCTCATTGCCTGCGCGAACATCGCCAACCTGCTCCTGGCCCGCGGTGCCACACGCGCCACGGAAATGGGCGTGCGCCTCTCACTCGGCGCATCGCGTGGTCAGTTGCTGCGTCAGTTGCTCACCGAATCGCTGCTGCTTGCTGCCATTGGCGGCGTGGCCAGTCTGCTCGTGGCCAGCTGGACGCTGCGCTCCATCGCGACGTTCCTCCCCGCCGAGGCCATCGCGACCATCAACCTGTCGCTGCAGCCCCGCATGATCGTGTTCGCGGCGTTGCTTGCACTGGGCACAGGACTGTTGTTCGGCATCTTCCCGGCGCTGCACAGCACACGCGCCGACCTCATTTCGGTCATCCGCGCCGGCGCGGGGCAGATCACCGGCGGCGGACGCGCGGCATCGCGTTTTCGCACAGCGCTCGTGACCGCGCAGATCGCGCTGTCGATGGCGCTGCTGGTGTCGGCGGGTCTCTTCCTCAAGAGCCTCGTGAACGTGTCGCGCACCGATCTCGGTTTCGACGTGAACCAGCTGGCCACGTTCAACATCTCGCCCATGCGCAGCGGCTATGACAGCACGCGCGCCGGGGTGCTGTATGAGCGTATCGAGCAGGAGCTGGCCGCGCTGCCCGGCGTGACTCAGGTGACCTCGGCCATCGTGCCGCTCGTGAGTGGCAACAACTGGGGCAACGACGTGCGGGTGCAGGGCTTCCAGCACGGCCCGGACATCGACGCCAATTCGCGCTACAACGCCGTGGGGGCCGGCTATCTCGCCACCACGGGGATGAAGCTGCTTTCTGGTCGCGAGTTCACCACCGCCGATCGCGATGGTGCTGCCAAGGTGGCTGTGATCAATGAGGCGTTCGCCAAGAAGTTCAATCTCGACAAGGATGCCGTCGGCAAGTTCATGTCACTCTCCGGCGCTGACTCGCTGGACGTGCAGATCGTGGGTGTGATGAAGAACTCCGCCTATTCCGAGGTGAAGGGCGAGATTCCGCCACTGTACTTCCTGCCGTGGCGTCAGGACGGCACGCGCAGCTCGATGTACTTCTACATCCGCACGAAGCAGCCGCCGGCGGAGGTGCTGCGCAGCATCACGGCGGTGATGAAGCAGATCGACCCCACGATTCCCGTGGAAGAACTCAAGACGATGCCGCAGCAGGTGCGCGAGAACGTCTTTCTCGATCGCATGATCAGCAC
>NZ_DASWXE010000182.1:0-3411 GCF_036405635.1 Gemmatimonas sp.
AGCTGTGGGTGGAACGCCCGGTTGTTGCACCAGGTGCTGTGGGAGATGAGGATCGCCGAGTACATGCGGGCGGCCATGTTCGGGTCGATGAACCGGAACTCGCCTCGGGCAATGCCCCGTTCGACCACACTGGCCATGAGCCGGCGGCCGCGGGCGATGACCTCCTGGGCATAGAACGCCATGAGGTCGGGGAAATTCACGAGTTCATCGTGGACGAGGCGCTTGAGGACACGCACTCGGTCCGTGCGATGGAAGTTCCAGGACTTTGTAGCGAATTCACGTATCTGTGATTCTGCACTGGCGTCTTTATGCGCCTCTTGTGACGCCTCTGCTTCGCTCAAAGCCACCACGATCGTGGAGCGCACCATTTCCCTGAACAGTTCTTCCTTGTTCGGGAAGTAGAGGTAGATGGTGCCTTTGGCGACCTGGGCGCGCTTGGCGATGTCGTCGAGGCGCGTGCCAGCGAGGCCGCGCTCACCGAACTCGTGAAACGCAGCATCGAGGATCTGTTGGGGTCGTTCTTCCGGCGCCCGACGGCGCGTGGAAGGCGAATCTGGTGCAATGGTCACGGTTCTCTCGGTAGTTACTGACTGACTGGTCAGTCTTAATACGAATCAATGTGATTTTGGTTTCGGATGCAAGAGGGGGCTTTAGCGTCCGGATAAGGTCCGAACCGCAGAATTGCGGGGCCGCCCGTGAACCAGAGGGCATTGGGCTTCCAAGCCAGGCACTTTCAGGGAATCAATCACGACAAAAAAACGGGCCCGGCAAACGCCGAGCCCGCTCACGTTCTCCTTCACGAACCGCTCAGCCGATCGAGGGAGCCTCGATCACCAATGCGCTCGTGTGCTTCGCTTCGGCAGCATGGCCAGCGAACTTCGCGTTCGTCCACACCACGATCCCGTACAGGATGGCGCCGATGAAAATCGAGCCCCCGATGAGACCCAGGAAGGCGGCGCCCATGTCGCTGCTCTGCGCGTGCTTGTCGTGACCAGCCATGATCCGGTGGAGTGAAGGGGAAGTCAGGCGACGTCGGTCACGCGGACCGACACCATATGGTCATTCTGCACGATCGTCGGCAGGATCTCCAGTCCTTCGGTCACCTGGCCGTACACCGTGTGCACGCCGTTCAGGTGGCGCGTATTGGACTCGCTCAGCACCAGGAAGAACTGGCTGCCGCCCGTGTCGCGACCCGCGTGGGCCATGGACAGTGCGCCAATCTTGTGCGTGTGCGGGTTGCCCTTCGTTTCGCACGGGATCTGCCAGCCCGGGCCGCCCGTGCCGATGCGGCGATCGCCGGCCGGCAGGTCGCGCGAGTACGGGTCACCACCCTGCACGACAAAGTCGGGGATCACCCGGTGGAACTTCACGCCATCGTAAAAGCCTTCGTTTGCCAGCTTCTCGAAGTTTTCGACGGTCTTCGGCGCTTCGCCAGCGAATAGCTCGGCGACCAGCGTGCCCTTATTGGTTTCGATCGTAGCGATCTTGGCCACGGATATCTCGCGGTTGAAGGAACAGAATACTGCCTGAAAGCTATCCCGCGGTCCCTCAGGCGTCGATGCCCGCACTGGGACAAACGTCGGCCAGCACACAGGCATCGCAGGCGGGCTTGCGGGCGAAACAGGTACGACGCCCGTGAAAGATCAGCAGGTGACTGAGCTGGGCCCACGACTCCCGCGGAAACAGCGGCATCAGCTCCCGCTCGATCCCCACCGGGTCCGGCTCCCGGGTGAGCCCCAATCGGCGCGACAGTCGCTGCACATGGGTGTCCACCACAATCCCTTCGTTGATGCCGAAGGCATTGCCCAGGATGACGTTGGCGGTCTTGCGTCCCACCCCGGGCAAGGCGACCAGCTCGGCGATCGAGCGCGGCACTTCACTGCCGTGATCGCGCACGAGCGCACGCGCCATGCCAATCAGGCTCTTCGCCTTCGCACGAAAGAATCCGGTGGTGCGGATGATCTCCTCGACCGCTTCGGGGGGCGCGTCAGCCAGCGATTCGGGGTCGGGGAACTGCGCAAACAGCGCCGGCGTGACCATGTTCACGCGTACGTCGGTGCACTGCGCTGAAAGAATCGTGGCGGCCAGCAGCTCGAAGGCGTTGCGATGATCGAGCTCGCAGTGCGCGTCCGGATACGTGGCTTGCAGCCGATCGAGGACCACCGTGGCGATGGCCTGCTTGTCAGCCTTCGTCCTGGGGCTCCGCGCCACCGGAGCGGCTCGCTGCGAGGGCTTCTGTCCGATCGTCTTGGACGTGCGTCGCGAACGCGTCGTGCCAGTGGCTCGTGCCGCGTCGGCAAGCGGGGGGCGCTTCGCGGCTCCGGGCTTTTTCACCGACAACGGCTGACGCGGGCCTCCACCACTCGCACGAGCCATGGGGCCTATGCGATGAGCGAGGCGCGACGCGCGCGCGCAAAGGCGAGTACATCGTCGGCCGAACGCGCGTTCAGCACATTGGACGACGATAGCCAGCCTTTGCGTGCGGTGGCCACACCCAGCTCGAGATTCTCGAATCCCTGCGGCGAGTGGGCGTCCGGGCCGATGCTCACCAGCGTGCCGTGTTCACGGGCCACGCGACACGCGCGCCAATCGATATCGAGGCGATGCGGATCGGCGTTGAGCTCCACGGCCACGCCCACGATGCCGGCCTTCTCGATCACGGCGTCGAGGTCGATGGCATACGGCTCGCGCGTCAGCAGCAATCGCCCGGTGGGGTGCCCGAGGATGGTGAGATGCGGATCGTCGAGGGCTTTCAGCACGCGGTCGGTCATTTGCTTCGCGTTCATGCCATAGCGCGAGTGGATGGACCCGATCACGAAATCGAAGCGATCAAGGAACGCCGCGTCGTAGTCCACGCGGCCGCAGGGCAGGATGTCGGCTTCGATGCCCTTGAGCACACGGAAGTCGACGCCGTCTGTGGCGTAGCGCGCATTGAGCTGGTCGATCTCGTCGTGCTGCTGCAGGATGGCGTCGCGCGCCAGGCCGCCGGCATACGTGTTGGACTGCGAGTGGTCGGACACGCCGAGGTAACGCAGGCCGCGTGCACGGGCGGCTGCCGCCATCTGTTCGATGGTGGCGCCGCCGTCGCTGTACTGCGAATGACAATGCAGTGCACCCACGAGATCCTGCTCCGTGACAAGATCGGGCAGTTGGTTGTCCGCTGCTGCGGGCACCTCGCCCGTGGCTTCGCGCAACTCGGGTGGCACGAAGGCGAGGCCGAGTCGCGCATACAGCGCTGCTTCATCGTCGATGACGATGACCGTGCCTTCCCTATCGCGCAGCTCGTCGCCGGCCAGGGCGAAACCGCGCTGCGTGGCGAGGTCGGTGATCTCTTTCACATGGGCCGTACTACCGGTCGCGCGCCACCAGGCGAGCACGAACTGTTCCGGGCGCACGCAGTGCAGATCCACA
>NZ_DASWXE010000183.1:0-13175 GCF_036405635.1 Gemmatimonas sp.
AAGGCGGCCAATCCCATCGCACCCATGATGCGCTGTTCCTTGCTCACGGCCGGCGACATGATGAATGCACCGGCCACGAGGCCAACGCCGGTCACCACCACCAGCAGCACCAACAGCTTGAGCGTCTGCACAATCGTGGACCACACCGACGCGCGCCGGGCGCGGTCGGGGATGGCGCGCATGTTGCTGGCCGATCGTGTGGCAATCGTTTGCAGGGCCATGATCAGGCCACCTGATCGCGCAGAGGCTTGAGCTCCACACGCAGCTTGCTCAGCGCCTTGCTGCGAATCTGCGACACACGCGATTCGGTCAGCTCGAGCACCTTCGCGATCTCGTGCAGCTTGAGCTCTTCGAAGTAATACAGGGACAGCACCACACGTTCCTGCTCCTTGAGCCGGAGGATCGCATCCTTGAGATGGGACACCTCCTGCTCGTGCGTGAGGCTGTCTTCCACACCACTCTCTTCACCCGATGTCAGCACTTCGGCCGGCACCGGCGTGGTGTTTTCCCGCTCGCCCGGGGCCCGGTCCAGTGGGATGTGGTGTGCGCCCTCCACATCGGCCTGCCAGCGCCACAGCGTTTCAAGATCCACGCCAAGCTGTTCGGCCAGTTCCCGGTCTTCCGGGGCTCGGCCACTCACCCGCTGGAACGCTTCGCGCGCCGCCGTGATCTCGCGGGTCTTGCGACGGATGGAGCGGGGGACGTGATCCTGCTTGCGCAGTTCGTCGAGAATGGCGCCGCGGATGCGGGGCGCTGCAAAGGTGCTGAAGGCCAGACCGCGCGAGGCATCGAACCCCTCGAGCGCCGTCATGAGACCAATCGTTCCGGCGCTCACCAGCTCATCGAAGTCGGCGCGAACCGCCAACGTCCGCGAGACCTGCCGAGCCACATGGTGTACGAGGCCAAGATGCTCTTCGAGCAGACGGTCGCGGGCAGACTGATTACCTGCCTGATACGACTGCCAGAGCTTGTTGTTCATGGCGACGGATCCCTGGGAAGGTGCGAGGGGCACGATCAAACACCGGTACGAGAAAGGGGGCGGACAGTCAACGCGCGCGTCACGACGTCGTGCGCAGCGACCGCTGCTGGTGATCCCGCTGCTGCTTCTGCAAAGGCCATGCCTTTGCGCAGCGCAGCATCGAGCGTCGGATCAGCAGGAATTGCACCAGCGAGGCGCAACGAAAGACCAAGGAACTGACGGGTACCGGCGTCGATGGCGTCGAAGCAGCGGGCTGCCTCGCTCCCTTCCAGCCGGTTGACGAGCAGCTCCACGGGAAGGGCACCGTGGCGGGTCGCCACGGCCTTGCAGAGCGCGTACGTCGAGGCAAGACCAACCGGGTCGGCACCGGCAGCAATCGCCATCAGTCGCTCGCCCGTGTGTGGCGTGATCGCTGCAAACACCGATTCGAGTCGGGAGCCACAGTCAATCACGACCAGATCCATCCCTTCAGAGAGGGCACTCACCCGGCGCAGGCAGGCTTTCCGTTCCGCGCTGGTCAGTTGTGGTGCGCCTTCACCGGCAAGACGTGCCGCACCGCCGGCCACCAGCGTGAGCGTCTTGCTCACCGGGGTGGCCACATCGGCCGGCGACACACGACCACCACGCAAGTCCTGCCAGCTGGCCCGCGGTGTCACACCCAGGGTCATCGCCAAGGGGCCGACAAAGTCGTCCGCGTCGATCAGCAGTACACGATGTCCTTCGCCGGCTGCCGCCACGGCGAGCAACGCCGAGACAAGGGTGGTGCCCGATCCGCCACGACCGCTCGCGCAGAGCAGTGTCGTGGGGCCGATGGCATCACCGCTGCCGGTGCGCCGCGCCGCATACGCCGCACTACCGGCCAGTCCATCGGCCTGCGTGCGGTTGGGCGAGCCCAGCGACATGAGCGAAAGACTCATGCGGGCATCCAATCCGGTTCGGCATCCGCACCAAGGCCGAGACTGCGCAGCAGGCGCTGCACACCGGGCTTGAGATCGGCCGGCACATCCTGACCGTCCGCGATCCAACGCGTCGGCATTTCCAGCGACAGCGCGAGATCCGTCACGCCCGTCTCGCGTGGTACTTCATCGAGTTTCGACAACAACAAGTGCGTCGTGCCGCAGTGGGCGCGCGTGCCGCGATACGCTCGGCCGATATCCACGGCCAGGTCCGCGCGCAGCGACGCAGGAATCACGAGGTGCACCTCATCGGGGGCGATTGTATCCAGCAGTGAACGCCACCGCTCCGTGAGCTCAGCGCTCGCCGGGCTGCGGCCCGGGGTATCCACGATCACCACATCACAGGTCTGCGACAGGCGCTTCATCGCCGCATCCACTTCCTTCTCGTCATACACCACTTCGAACGGCACATCGGCCAGCTCGGCGTACGTCGCCAGCTGCTCCATGCCACCCACCCGATACGTGTCGATGGTGAGCAGACCCGGACGCGCAGCGCCGAACATGCCGCGACGCACCGCAAGCTTGGCCGCCGTCGTCGTCTTGCCGGCACCGGTGGGACCCACCAGCGCGATGCAGTACGGACGTCCGTCCACCTTGCGGAGCTTCGGCGGCAGTGGCGCCGGCTCGAGACGCGCGCGCACACGATCGATGGTCGAACCCGCCGCGGCGAGCACTTCCACCATCGGCACGCCGTCATCGCGCACGGTGCGCGTGTGCATGATCATCACGTCGTCGCCGAGCAGGCGACGTGCGCGCTCGGAAACACGGGAGAGATCGGCGCCGCGGAAGCGTTCCATCGGCGTGTGATACGAGGTGCGGTTATCAGCCATTCGACATCTCCCAGGTGGCCACGCTGCTGAGCGTGATCTGAGCAGGCAGTTCAGCGAGTGAGACCACCGGCAGGCTCGGAAGAACTGGCTCGATGAGGCGCCGCACGCCCACGCGCAACGACGGCGGGGTGATGAGCGGCAAGGGACGGCCATCCACGGCGTACGTGGTGGCGAGATGATTGAGATCGCGCAGCATACCGGCCAACGACTCCGGTGTGAGCATCGGCGCGTTCGGCTGCGACGAGCGTGGCGAGAACAGCCCGACCAGTGCCGATTCCAGTCGGCCACCGATCGTGATGCCACGCACCGTGCCCGTCTGATCGGCGAACAGACGCGCGATGACGTTGGTGAGGGCACGGCGCGCCACTTCGGTGAGCGCTTCGGGATCGCGCGTGGATTCCGCGCCATCGCCCAACGCTTCGAGAATCGTGACCAGGTCGCGAATCGGCACACGCTCGCGCAGCAGGCGCTGCAGCACACGATGCAGCACGCTGAGCGACACCTTGCCCGGGATGATTTCCTCCACGAGCGCGGGGTGCGACTTCTTGAGCGTCTCCACCATTTCCTGCACTTCCTGGCGGCCGAGCAGTTCGGAGGCGCTGCCCTTCAGCGTTTCGAGCAGGTGCGTGGCCACGACCGTGGTCGGCTCCACCACCACATAACCCAGTGCTTCGGCTTCGGTACGACGGGCCGACGCAACCCAGCGCGCCGGCATGCCAAACGACGGATCCACTGTTTCCATGCCGTCGATCTCGGCCACCACGCTGCCCGTGTTGAGCGCCATCAGGAAGCGCGGCAGCACTTCGGCGCGCGCCACTTCGGAGCCGCGCAGCTTGATGACGTACTCGTTGGCCGGCAGACGTATGTCGTCGCGAATGCGAATGGCCGGAATCAGGATGCCCAGTTCGAGGGCGGCCTGCTTGCGCAGCAGCGAGATGCGCTCGAGCAGGTCACCACCCTGGCTTTCGTCGATGAGCGGGATGAGCGCGTAGCCCACTTCGAGTTCGATCGGATCGATCTGCAGCAGGTCGCGCATCGGATCGGGCGGCGGCGGCAGTTCTTCCACTTCCACCGGCGCGCTGATCGTCGCGAGCTCGAGGCGACGCGTCTCGGCCTTGGTGGCCGTGCGGGCCAGCGCGGCGGCGCCTGCGGCCATCGCGATGAACGGGAACATCGGCAGCCCGGGGATCAGCGCAAACGAACCGAGCACACCGGCGGCTATCCACATCGCGCGCGGGTGATTGCCGAGCTGCTTGCCCAGCACCGCGCCCATCTTGTCGTTGTTCGTGGCGGCCGTGACCATGAGGCCGGCCGCGGTGCTGATGATCAGCGCGGGCACCTGCGTGACCAGACCATCACCCACCGTGAGGATGGTGTAGGTGCTGGCCGCCTTGCCGATCTCCATGCCGCGCTGGATGACACCGATGAAGATGCCGCCCACGATGTTGACAACGACGACGAGGATGCCGAGGATCGCGTCGCCCTTCACGTACTTGGAGGCACCGTCCATCGCGCCGTAGAAGTCGGCGGTGCGCGCGATCTCGTCGCGGCGCGAGCGGGCTTCCTTTTCGTCGATCAGGCCAGCGGACAGATCGGCGTCGATCGCCATCTGCTTGCCGGGCATCGCATCAAGGGTGAAGCGCGCGGCCACTTCCGCGATGCGCCCGGCACCCTTGGTGATGACGATGAAATTGATGCCGGTCAGGATCAGGAAGATCACGATGCCGACGGCATAGTTGCCGCCAATGACGAACTGACCGAAGGCTTCAATGACCTTGCCTGCGTGCGCTTCGGAGAGAATCAGACGTGTGGACGACACGTTGAGTCCCATGCGGAACAGCGTCAGCAGGAGCAGCAGCGCGGGGAAGCTGCTGAAGTCGAGCGGGTTGGTGGTCTGCAGCGAGACCAGCAGCACCACCAGCGACAACCCGATGCTCGCCGCGAGGCAGAGATCGAGCAGCACGGGCGGCAGCGGAACCACGATGAGGGCGATGACCAGCACCACCACCAGGGCAATGGCGATTTCCGCCTTCTTTGCCCCGGCAGAATTTGCCGGAATCGGGAGCGTAGCGCTGGTCATATATCACTCACTATGCAGCGACCGTGCCACGCCATTTCTTGCCGTAGCGCTCCTGCTGTCGCATGACGAAGGCGAGCACTTCGGCCACCGCCAGGTACATCTCCACCGGGATCACGGTGCCCACTTTGGCCACCTTGATGAGGGCCCGGGCGAGCGGCTTGTTCTCGATGACCGGCACCCCGTGCTGGAAGGCCAGTTCCTTGATGCGCTGGGCGATCTTGCGCTCGCCGAGGGCCACGACGTACGGGGCTGGGGCGACGTTCGGGTCGTACTTGATGGCGATCGCGATGTGCACCGGGTTCACGATGATCACATCGGCCTTGGGCACGGCGGCAAACATCTGCCGACGGATGCGCTCGCGGGCGATCGCCCGACGGCGACCCTTCACTTCCGGATTGCCTTCCTGCGACTTGTGCTCTTCCTTGACCTCTTGCTTGGTCATCTTGAGGTCTTCCATGGTCTTCCAGCGCTGGTAGCCGTAGTCGGCGACCGCGAGGACCAGGAACATCATGCCGGCATTCTTGATCAGTCCGAAGCCGTACTTCCGCACGACTTCCACGATCGCCATCGGTGAGGCATTGAGCGCCAGCGCCTGAATGTCGGGCCAGGCGTCGGCGATCGTGATGTACACGGCGTATCCGACGATGGTCATCTTGAGCAGCGCCTTGGCGAGCTCGACAATGGATTGCTTGCCGAGGATGCGCCCGACGTTGCTCATCGGATTGAGGCGCTCGAACTTTGGCTCGAGGGTTTTGGTGGTGAGCAGGCCACCGGTCTGCGCGGCCTGAATGGCGATGGCGATGACGCTCATGGCGGCCGTCGCGCCGAGCATGGCGACGATGGTGCGGAAACTGACCACCTGAAGCCACGGGATCAGTCCGTCGCCCATGCGTTCACTGTTGCCAGCAGTGCCCAATGCTGTCCCCATGGTGTCCAGCAAGAAGCGCCAGAGTTGGGGCCCAGTAAAGGAGAACACCATCAGGAAGCCGAGGAGGAAAGCGGCGGTGGCGAACTCAGGGCTCTTGGCGATCTGCCCCTTCTCACGCGCTTCCTCCAGTCGTTTGCCAGTGGCTTCTTCTGTTTTTTCGCCGCCGGATTCCGCTTCAGCCATGGAAGATCAGCGCCTCCCCGCCGGCGCAGGGGGCGTGGCAGGCGTCTTCTGGACCGCTGTCACGCGAGCCGCTCGCGCAAAAGAATCGAGGGTCTGACCGTATGGCGTCGTCCATTCGCCGAGGGCGTGGACGATGAGGCCGATGGAACCGGCGAAGGTGAGCAGGCCGATCCCGATCTGCAGCGGGAACGCCAGGCTCATGATCTGCAGCTGCGGAGCCGCTCGGCCCAGAATGGCGAGGGCGATGTTGGTGACCAGAATGGCCGCGATGACGGGGGCGGCGAACTGCAATCCGGTGGAGAAGATGGTGCTGCCGGCCTTGGTGAGGGCCATGAACCCGGCCTGCATATCGATGGGCGCGCCGAGCGGCAGAACCGTGAAGCTCTTGGCCACCGCCTCGAGCATGACGATGTGGCCACCACCGATCAGGAGGATGGTGACGGCCATCAACTGCATGAATGAGCCGAAGATGGCGCCTTGCGTATTGTTTACTGGGTCGAAGATGGCGGCACCGGACAGACCGATCGTGGTCGTCATCAGTTCACCGGCAAACTCTGCGCCGGCCACGACGACCGCGGCGGCGAATCCAAACGCAAAGCCGATGGCCGTTTCGGCCAGGAAGGTGGCCGGGGTGATGGCCAGCGTGGTGCTGTCGGTGGTGGCAAGCGCCGTGGGGAGCAGCAGCACCGCGAAGAGCACCAGCATGGCGGTGCGCAGCTTCATGGGCACGCTCTTGGCGGACCACGCCGGCGCGACGAGCAGCAGTCCACCGATGCGCAGCGCGGTCAGCACGAGGGCCGTCGCGACGCCGGGGGCGAAGAAGTCGGGCAGGCCGAAGATCAGATTCGGCCCGAGGGCGGTGCTCGGATTCACCGGAGGCGTGAGCCTGCGCGCGTGCTCAGCCGACCATCGCGGGAATGCCGCGAATGATCTGGGTGGTGAACTTGATCATGATCTGCATCAGCCAGGGCAGGCCGACGATGAACGCGCCGCCCACGAGGATGAGCTTGGGCACGAACACCAATGTCTGTTCCTGGATCTGGGTGACAGACTGGATGATGGCGATGATCAGACCGACCCCGAGCGCCAGCAGCAGCAGCGGCGCGGAGATCATGAGCGCGGTCATGATCGCGTCGCGGGTCAGGTCAATGACGATCTGATGGGACAAGGCGGTGGCCTGGGTTCGGGGGAACGCGGAGTTGGCGATGTAGGTGAAAGCAAGGGAGAGGCCAGAAAACGGTTTGGGGTTTCGAGTTCGTAAGTGGTTTGAAGAAAACAACTTAGGTATTGTGTGGTGAGTGGCGGGTTACGGGGTGGCGCGGCAGAAAATGCCGAGTGCCTGAGGTGCGCTTGGTGCCATCAGAGGACCCGGCAGGAATTGCAGGGGCGCGGAGTTCTGCATTGACAGGGACCGGGATGGCCGACCATGGGGGCATTGTGATGGCGTGCATTTGCCCGACGCGGCGAGGGCAATGGGGAGGAGAATCGGTACGCGGCGAGGATGGAGGGCCGCCTTGGCGCGTGGCACCTGATGAGAACGCCAACACCATCCGTGTCGAAAACGACGCCGTAAGCCTCGTGGGCGTCCGCGTGGTGGGAGGGCGCGACTACTCGGCGCGGCACCGTTCGTGCTGGCGCAGTGCGTAATGCGGATCTCAGTGGACGGGATCATCCTGCCGCCACTCACACACATCGATCAGGTCGTGCCGAAGGATGTGTATGGCATCGAGGTCTACTACGGACCCGCGCGCATGCCACCGGAGCTCGAAGGCATGCGCACAGACAATTGGTGTGGACTCATTGCGATCTGGACGCGGGATCGGTAGCGAGCGATCACGGAACGCGCTGCATTGGCTTAGGCGGAAATTGGTTGTGGGGATCCGGGTGATAGGCCATACGCTGCAGGTTGTGGGATGCTCCCGCGCGCGAACGCCAGCCACCTCCCAGTACCTACCACTCACAGCCTCCAACCAAGCCCCCTACAACCACCAACCTCGCAGTTCCCCGTCGCTCACTTGAAGCTCTGCACCAAACTCGTGATGGTGAGACTCCATCCATCCACCAGCACAAACAGCAGCAGCTTGAAAGGCAATGAAATCATCGCCGGCGGCAGCATGAACATACCCATACTCATGAGCACCGAAGCCACCACCGCGTCAATGATGATGAACGGCAGGTAGATCGCGAAGCCGATCTGGAACGCCGTACGCAGTTCGCTCGCCACGAAGGCCGACATCAGCACGTGGAGCGGCACATCGTCCACCGTGTTCGGCTGCGGCATCCGGCTCAGCTTCACGAACGTCTCCACATCCGACTTGCGCGTCTGCTTGAGCATGAACGTGCGCAGCGGCTGCACACCGGTCTTCATCATCTCCACCTGCGTCATCTGCCCGTCCATCCACGGCGTGATCGCGGTGCGATTCACTTCGCTCAGCGTGGGGCCCATGACGAAGCCCGTCAGCAACAGGGCCATGCCGGCCAGCAGGTGACCCGGGGGCGCACTCTGCGTGCCCATGGCCTGCTTGAGGAAGTGCAGCACGATGAGGATACGGGTAAAGCCCGTCATCATCAGCAGCAGCGTGGGCAGGAGCGTGAGCAGCCCCATCATCACCACGATGCCCACGGTGCCATTCAGGCGCAGACCGCCATCTTCACCATTGCCACCAAGCTGCACATCCATCTGCGGCATCATGCGCATGATGGCATCGTCGGCCGCGATGGGCGCCGGCGTGGCGGCGGTGGCCTTGTTGTTCGGTTCCTGAGTCGGCGTCGTGACCATCTGCGACATCGGACGCGGCGCGGATGTGCCACGATTCGTCGTGGCGGCACCGTTGCCTTCGCGCGGCGGCTGCGCCGTCGCGGTACCGGTCTGCGCCTTGGCCGTCGCGTTGGTCACACCACCGCGCACGCTCGACGACGCACGGGCATTGCGACGATCGGCCGGCACGAGCGGCGGCGCGTCCAGTGTGCGCGGAGCCGCGGGCGGCTGCAGCGATGGTGTGGCCGCCGCGGCGGCGGGACGCGCTGTCTGCGCAGCAGTGCCGGCACCCGTGGCACCAATCACCGGTGCTTGCGGGGCAACCGGCGGCTGCACGACCGGAGTCTGTCCACCCTGGGAAGCACCCTGCGTGCCCGTCTGCGCAGCCTGCGCCTGCAACGACGGGGCTGCCACGAGAATCATCGCCACCGCGAACACCACCAACCGCGTGGCGCCGCTCAGCGACACGTTGAGCATGCTGCGAAAATCGCGATCGGCGGCGCTGGTGTTCGCCAGGACCATACCGCCGGCGCGCGGGCCGTAGGTGTTGATCACACCGGCGCTCGTCGTCGCCGGCGCCGTGAGAAAACGCGGCACTTCAGCCGGCTCCGCCAGCGAGAACGGCATCGGCGCGGCCGCTGCCACGACGACCGGTGCAACCATTGCCACAGCTGGTGTTTCCACCACGGCGGCGACGCCCGGGATCGGCGCCATCAGCGGTTCGTTCTTGATCGCGCGGCCCAGCATCGTGCCAAACGTCCCCGCGAAGCTCGCCGCCGACTTGGGCGCAAAGGCTGCCGTGGCTTCCGCGCTCGAGATCTGCAACTGCGGCACAGTGCTCGTCGCGATCACACGCTGGCGATCGGCTTCATCCAGTTCGAACAGCTGACGCACACCACCTTCACCCACGCTCAGCGCCATCACCTTCTCACCCACACGCACCACGGCCAGTCCCGTCTTGGGGCCCAGCTGCACGCGCTGCACCACTTCCACCGGCACGCGCGAGCGGGGACGCAGCGCACCCGTGCCCCAGCGCTTGAGCGCATAGACGCACAGTGCGCCCAGGCCCAGCACAAAAGCGAGTGCAGCGACAACGCCCAGTCCGGCGATCAGCATCGGTAGAGTCAGTGGTCAGTAAGAGGGAAGCGCGAAACTCAGGTGGTCGGCGGAACGGTGTCGGTCATCATCATCTCGGTCATGATCGGCTCTGCCGCTCAGGCGGCGTTGACAGCGGCCGCGGAGGCCGGGTTGGCCAGCACGCGCGTGATGCGCACGCCGAAGTGTTCGCCGAGCACCACCACTTCGCCTTCCGCGAAGCGACGGTCGCCGACATAGATGTCGATCGGTTCACCGGCCAGGCGATCCAGCTGGATCACCGAGCCACGACCGAGGCGCAGAATTTCCTGCACGGTCATGCTGGTGCGGCCCAGTTCGATCGAGACCGGCAGCGTCAGGTCGAGCAGCATGCCGATCGGCACTTCAGTGGTGCCCAGCATCGTCTGCTCGAAGTCGGTGAGCTGCGGTGCGCGGGCCTGAGGCGCCGCAGTCACCGTCTCTTCCTTGAGCGACGAGATCGGTTGCCCGGCGGCCTTGGCCGCCTGGGCACTGGCAACGAGGGCGTCGATTTCGGCGGGGTTCATGCGGAGGTCCGGGAGTCAGAGGTCGGAGCGGAGGGCAGCGCATCGACGATGCGCACCGCGAGATTGCCGTTCACACGGCCGGCGTTACCGATGAAGCGTTCCTGCGTGCCGGCGCGGATGATCACGCGGGCGTCCTTCGGGATGGCCGTCGGGATGACACTCCCTTCGGTGATCTGCGCGAGATCGCGCATCGAGAGCTGGAAGTCGGGCAGGCGCGCGGTGAGCGGCACCTTGGTGGCGCGCAGGGCGGCTTCACTGCGCTGCCGGGTGAGTTCGCGCTCCTGTTCATTCGTGCTGAGCAGCGCGAGACGCTGCTGGCCGCTCGACGTGAAGAACTTGTCGAGCACCGAGAACGGGAGGCACAACAACAGCAGGCTGCTCACGCTGCCTGTGTTCACTTCCACGTTGGCCACCAGCACCGGATCTTCGCGGTTCACCACCTGGAGGATTTCCGGCGACGACTCGAAGCCCGTGATGTTGAGATCCATCAGCACATGGTCCTGCCAGATCTCCTGCAGCAGGCCCGTGATCTTGTCGGCCACATTGCGCACTGCCATGCGTTCGATCGGCGTGAGGGCGCGCGTGAGCGCCGAGCCCGTGCCTTCGCCGCCGAACAGGCGATCTACGATGTAGGTGCTGAACTCCGGACCCACGTCGATGACGCCTTTCTGACCCGTGCCCGCGATGTCGAAGATGTACGACGAGCAGGGCATCGGCAGCGACAGCGTGAACTCGCCGAACGAGAACTGCTCCACGCTCTGCAGGCGCACTTCGATCTGGCCGCGCACACGGGAGATGAGCCACGCTTCGAGCCCCTTCACGAGACGCTCGTACATCGCTTCGAGCGTGCGCAGGCGCTCCTTGGAGACGCGGTGCGGACGACGGAAGTCGTACACCTGTACATCGAGCCCAGCGGCGGCAGGCATGCTGCGCGCGGCGCCTCCCAGGAGGCGGTCGATGTCGGTCTGACTGAGGGTTTCCGAGGTCATCGGTGGAGGCGGTCGGAGGCGATCGCGCGGATTACTGCACGACGAACTGCGGGAAGTAGAGGCGCTTCACGGACTGCTTGCCGAAGCGGCCATCGACCGCCGCCTGCAACTCCGTCTTGAACTGCTCGCGCTTCGAGATATCCGTCAGTTCGTCCACCGTCTTCGTGCCCAACGCCGTCAGGATGATGTCGCGAAGCTCGGCGTCACGCGCCTTGAACTGCTCGAGGGCCGTCGGCTTGCCGGCTTCGATGGCCACTGACAGCAGAAGGAAGCGGCTACCACCGCTGCCCGCGGGGTTGAGCACCAGATTTTCGAGGAGCAGCACGGACGCCGCACCGCCCCCTTCCTTGCCTTCGGGCGCTGCATGCTCGCCTTCTGCGGCCGGCGCTTCACCATGTTCGGCAGCTGGCGCTTCGGCGTCGCTCTCGGCGTGGGCCACCGCGACGATGGGCGTCGCCTTGCCCATCTTCTTGGCAACCATCGGACCGAGGACGGCGGCACCCGTGCCACCACCAACGGCGAGGCCCACCGCCACCATGCCGATCAGGATCGGCAGTTTGGGCTTGGACGGGGCGGCTTCGGCTTGGGGCTGTTCGCTGGACATAGAAATGGCGGAAGAAGTGATTTCGACGCCATACGGAAAAGCAGTCTCCGTGCCAGTAGCTCTGTGGGCGGACGGTGAAGTCTTAAGTCGTTGTTTTTCAACGCTTTGTGTCGCGATTAACGCGACGGGGCAAATTCTGCCCCCGCATCGGGGCCCGGCAAATACGGGCGATCCCGGCAATTTCCGGCAGAAAGTGCCGGGACATTCATAGCGAACTCTACAATTCTGATGGCGGCCGCCGCCCCGCAGATCCGGTGGCGGCGGCTACCCATCAGTCTGCCATCAGCGCACTTAGCGCTTGATGGTCATCAGTTCCTGGAGCATTTCGTCCGACGTACTGACCACCTTGCCGTTCGCCTGGAAGCCGCGCTGGGCCACGATCATGTTCGTGAACTCCTGCGCCAGGTCGACGTTGGACATTTCCAGCGCGCCGCTGGTGAGCTGCGACTGCGAGCCTTCCAGCGCAAAGCCGAGCACGGCGCCGCCGGAGTTGGCCGACTCCTGGTACATGTTGTCGCCGATACGGAGCAGGCCGCTCGGGTTGTTGAAGTCGGCCAGTACGATGCGGGCGAGCGGCGACGTCGTGCCGTTCGTGAAGAAGCCCGTGATCAGGCCGAACCGGTCGATCGAGAAGTTCTGCAGCGTGCCGGCCGTGTAGCCGTTCTGGTCACGCAGCACGGCCGTCGACGACGTCGAGGCGAACTGCGTCAGGCCGTTCACACCACCGCCCAGCGTGAGGTCGATGCGCACCGGGTTCGCGCCCGGCACGGCGAAG
The DNA here is from genome assembly GCF_036405635.1 of Gemmatimonas sp. Lineage (GTDB taxonomy): Bacteria > Gemmatimonadota > Gemmatimonadetes > Gemmatimonadales > Gemmatimonadaceae > Gemmatimonas. The sequence continues at coordinate 12,723 of NZ_DASWXE010000183.1, forward strand.
TTCAGCGATGCCGTGATGTTGGTGTTGAGCAGACCCGCGTTGTCGAACGTGAACGTGCCGCTGTTCTCGCTCGCCGTGGCCGAGTCGGGGCTCATGAAGTAGCCGATCTTGATCTGCGAGTTCACCGGCATGTTGGCCGTGAACTGCACCGCCGGCGGCGGGCCGGCCGAGAACGTGTAGTCGCCCGGGTTGTTGTATTCCACGCCCGTCGCGCTGTACACACGCACGTTGTCCGGCAGGATCTCGTAACCCGAGGGCGGCGTCGGCAGCGGGATGTCACTCGGCGGCGAGTTGCCGTCGGTCTCGACATCGAACGTCTGCGCCGACGCGATGGGATCAATGCGCCAGTCCCACGAGTTCGGACCCGTCTTCCACATCTGGATCTTCACGTCGTGCTTCGTACCCTGCGAATCGAACACACCAATCTGCGTTTCCGACCACGCCTTCTGGTTG
>NZ_DASWXE010000184.1:0-41742 GCF_036405635.1 Gemmatimonas sp.
ATTGCGCCGCACGAAGTGCCCACGCATGCGCACCAGCGTACCGCGCGAGGCATCGAGGGCGATATCGCCGTCGAAGAGCACCACGTCGATCTTGATATCGCTGCGTGGTTGTACTCTTACCTGCACGATCGGAATGACCCGATCGCCGGCCCGCATGGTGACTACCGTGTCACCACCCGTGAAGCGGTAGTACTGCTCACGGTCGGTGGCCAGCGGATGAATGGCAGGGAGAGTGTCTGAGCCATCGCCTCGACCCACGCGGGTGCGCCCACGGGGGCTGGGGCGCGCGTTGGCGGCTTGCGGACGAATGCGCAGACGGTTGCCGTACAACACCGGGTTGAGCCATCCCGACTGCAGCAGCGACAGCATCGACATGTTCACGCTGAGCTGCTGCGTACGATACCCGCCGATGCGCTGTTCGTAGCCACCGGCGCGGTTCCACTTCATGGTGCTCGCCACCTGCTCGATGGCGGCGACCATCTCGGTGCCCTCTTCGCGGCGCAGCAGTGTGGAGATCTCCGTCTCCACACGCGCGCGGTACGACATCAGACTGTCGGGCAGCTTGTTGCGCTGACTCGCGTCATCGAGCAACTGGCGAAGCGGCACGGTGGCAGATTGCGCGGCCAATGCTGTCGGAAACAGCAGCATGGCCGCGGTCCGCATCACGACCGCGCGCACCGCGCCGCGCCACATCATTTGGCGGCGCCTATCAACTGTACCCGTTCGGCCGCCACACCCCAGTCGTGCATGGCCTGCTCCAGTGACTCCCGCGCTTCGTCGAGCTCTTTGCCCAGCTGCGCCGCCTTCTGCACGCCGGCGGGCGTGTCATACAGCGTGGAGTTGTCCAGCTGTGCACTGAGATCTTCGATCTTGCCTTCGAGCACCGAGACCAGCAGTTCCGTATCGGCCAGCGCCTTCTGTGCGGCGCGCTGTTCGCGGCGCAGGTCGGCCGGTGAGAGACTGGCCACCGGTGACGCCTTGCTGTTCTTCTGCCGCGCCTGCTGCTCCTCGCGTTCACGCTGCTTGGCGGTGCGTTCGGCTTCCTTCTGTGCTTCGGCGCGCGCGCCGGCCCGTGCTTCCTTGTCCTCACGTTCGAGGCGCTCCGCACGCAGCTCTTCCCACTCCACGAAGGTGCCCGGGAACACCTTGAACTCCTGATCCCGTAGCTCCCATACCTGCGTCGCCAGACCGCGCAGCACGGCGCGATCGTGACTCACGATGAGCACACTGCCATCGTACGCTTCCACCGCGTCTTCGAGCACCTCGATGCTCTCCACGTCGAGGTGGTTGGTGGGCTCGTCGAGAATGAGCAGGTTGTTCGTGGACAGCGTGAGCAGTGCCATGGCCACGCGTGCGCGCTCACCACCTGACAACGTGCCGATGGTGCGCTGCACTTCATCGCCGCTGTAGCCAAAACGGCCCAGATGCCCCTGCACCTGACGGCGTTCCCACAACGGTCGCTGGTCGGCGATGGCATCGTAGATCGCGAGGTCGAGCGGCAGGTGGGCGAGGTCCTGACGATAGTACGCTACAGTGGTACTTGGCCCCGTCTTCACTTCCCCGCCAAACGGTTCCAACTCGCCGATGAGCGTTTTGATCAGCGTGCTCTTGCCGGCGCCATTGGGACCCACGAGGGCCACCACTTCGTTGCGCTCCAGCACGACGTTCACATCCTTCACGAGCGTACGCGGGCCTTCAGGAGTCGGCACGCCCACCGTGACATGCTGCGCTTCGATGACACGATCACCACTGCGACTGCCCGCTTCGAGGCGCAGCGCCATGACGCCATCGGCACCAATCGGCGCAGACAGACGCGGCATACGTTCGAGACGCTTGCGGCGCCCCTTGGCTTGCGCCGTGTTCTGGCCGGCGATGTTGCGCGCGATGTAGTCGCTTTCAGCCGCGATCACCTTCTGCTGTTTGTCGAACTGCCGCAGCTGGGTGAGACGGCGTTCTTCGCGCTGCTGCACGAACGATGCGTAACTGCCGGTGTACGCGAACGCGGTGCCGCCCTCGAAGTGCAGCACATGGTCGGCAATCGCGGCCAGGAAAGCCCGATCGTGACTGATGCAGATGACCGTGCGATCGCTCGAGGCGAGGTGCTGTTCCAGCCACGCCGTCGTTTCGAGATCGAGGTGGTTGGTTGGCTCGTCCAGCAGCAGCAGGTCGGACGGCGTGGCGAGCTGACGGGCCAGTGCCACGCGTCCACGTTCACCACCGCTCAGCGTGCCGATGCGCGTTTGCCGCGCGGCGTCGGGATCGAAGCCGACGCCCATGAGCACACTGTCCACCTTGGCGGCCATCTGGTAACCACCGTCGCGCTCGAATCGCTCGAGATCGCGGCCGTAGCGCTCCATCGCGGCTTCGCTGTGATCATGCTCGAGATTGGCCGCCTGCTGAGCCAGCGAGCGTTCCAGCGTGCGCAGTTCGCCAAACGCATCGGCGACGATATCCCACAGCGACTGGTCTTCCGGGAAACGGCGATGCTGATCCATCAACGCCACGCGCAGGCCGGGCATGCGGGCCGTGTTGCCGCGCGTGGGCGCGAGGTCGCCGGTGATGAGGCGAATCAGCGTGGACTTTCCGGTGCCATTGCGTCCAACGACGGCCCATCGGTCACCGGCGGCGACGGTGAACGAGATGTCGCGGAAGATCTCGCTGGCGCCAAAATCGACGCCTGCATTACCGATCGAAATGAGAGTCATGCCTGCTGCGAACCTGCTGAGGGACTGCGAGAATCTGCACTGCGGGATTGATGAGGCAGTTTAATCGAATCCGGAGGTGAATCCGGGTCGGATTCAGTCCACAGTGCCACGAGCGACACATATGCCGTGGCCAGTCGCTGCCGTTCGGCCACGGGCCAGGCCCGCACCCGCGCCATGAAGCGCGCGCGGCGCCACCGATGACGCCAGGCCACTGCCCAATCTCCCAGCCGCGGCGCGAGCAGCAGGAAGGGCACAGCCCACCACGCGCTGATGCCCCCAGCATGGAAACCAATGCCCAGCAGCGCGGTGAGCATCAGGTACCAGATCAGCACCAGGTACAGGCCGGGCAAATAGGTGAGCGCGATCAGGTCGACGGGAGCCTTGGCGAGTTTGCGTGCCAACCGCCAGACGACAGCGAACACCGGCCCGTGAACGAGCCAACCGGCGGCGGCGATGGGCGCGGTCGTCCAGAGCATACCGGCGCCCATTGTGGCGGTGCCTTCGAGCGCGCCCCGCAGGTCGGCATGATCGCGAGCGGAGGTGCCGATGCCGCCAGCGCGTTCGACGGCGGTACTCAGGTCGTCGGCAATCGTTTGCATACGAACCGGAAGCGCCCACGTGCTGCCCGGGTCATCGGGCGCAGCAAGCGCTTCTGCATGACACACGAGTCCGATGGCGTTGGCGAGCGGGTCCCGAGCTCCTTGCCCGGCCGCCACCGCCGCGATCACCCGGTCACGGGCTTCGGCCGCTGACCAGGTCGGCGCATTGCGGGTGACCGCGCGCAACGCCTCGTGCAACGTCGCGGCCAGATCCGCAGCGTGGGCGCGAGGACGGTTCGGGTCCGCCGCACTCTCGGCATCACGCTGACCAGCCATCTGATCCGCGTCCCGCCGCCACTCCCCCAGCGAAAACGGTCTGCCGATCACCGCACAACAGTCGCTGCCCGGGCGATGCGGTGATTCGTATTGCACTCCAAACGACACGATCGTCACATCTTTCGCGCCATCAATGGGATATTCCAGCAGCATCCTCACAACACCGGCACGCGGTTTGCCCACGTACGGCACATTGTGCACGCCACCCTCGGGGAACACCCCCACCGCATGGCCAGCACTCAACGCCTCGGCAACCAGATTCCCCGCCGCGGCGTTCACGGCTTTCATATCCGTGCCCTTCCTGCGCTCGGCCCGGGCATCCCGGACGCGCACCACCGGAATCACCCCCAGCCCTTCATAGATCTTGCGGGCGGGCCAGCTGGACGCCGCCGAGAGCGTGGCGATGTACCGGAGCGGCCGCGGAGTGACGAAGAACCCCTGCAGCACATCGGGCAGGTCATTCGGATGGTTGCCAATGAGCAGCAGCGGTCCATCGGTCGGAATGCGTTCGGCGCCGAACACCCGCACATCGCGGAATGACCAGTGCAGGCAGCGATGGGCAAGACGGTGCACCAGCCAGCGAATGGCGGGCGAGCCTTCCGACGGCGTCTTCGGGGTCGTTGGCGCGGAGGCGCGCGGCGGCCGGGACTCGCTCATGGCGGCGTAAGAAAACGCCGGGTAGCGGCGCTGACAACGCGATCGCAGAATCACGCCATGCGCCTGTTCATGCAGATGTCCACGAAACTGTGCGCGGCACTGCTTCCCATCAGCCTTGGCATGTCGCTGAACGCCGAAGCACAGTCGGTGTCAGCGGCCGATTTTGCGAACCTCGCCCGCTACGAGGCAGACAATGCGCGCCTTGGTGCGCCGGGGCGCGGCGAACAACGCGTGGTATTCATGGGGAACTCCATCACCGAAGGGTGGGTGAGGTACTTCCCCGCCCAATTCCCCAACAAGCCCTATATAGGGCGCGGCATCAGCGGGCAGACCACACCGCAGATGCTGCTGCGCTTCCGCCAGGACGTAATCGCGCTCAAGCCGGCCGTGGTGGTGATTCTGGCGGGCACGAACGACATCGCCGGCAACACGGGGGCATCCACGCTCGGCATGATCCAGGACAACATCGCGTCGATGGCCGAACTCGCAGCGGCCAACAACATCCGTGTGGTGCTTTGCTCGGTGCTGCCGGTGTTCGACTATCGCTGGAAACCGGGCCTCGAACCCGCGCCCAAAATCGTCGCGCTCAACGCGTGGATCCGGCAATACGCGGCCTCACACCGCCATGCGTACGTCGACTATCACACGCCCATGGCCGATGCGCGGCAAGGGCTGCGCGCCGAGTACGGCGCTGATGGCGTGCATCCCAATGAAGCAGGCTATCGCGTCATGGCACCGCTGGTGGAAGCCGGCATCCGCAAGACACTGTCGCAATAGTCAGGCAAACAGCGGGGGGAACACAGATCACACAGATTTGCAAGCAAAACGCACGGATACAAACAATAGAAAAGTTTGTATCTGTGCGTTTGTTGTTTCGATCCGTGTAATCTGTGTTCTTCCCGCTTTTTGTTGTTCCCAGATCAGCGCGGGAACGCCACCATGCTCTCCTGACCGTTGCGACCGACCGCCGCCACACCGAAGAAATAGTTGTCGATGATGACGTTCTGTACGGTGAAGTCGGTCACGTTGCCGACAAAGCGCGAACGGGTCCAGTTCACTTCGCTCGGCTTGCGCCAGTACACGCGATAGCCGATCACATCGGGCGACGGCGAGGGCTTCCAGCGCAGACGCGCGGAAGGCTGCACGGCGCCGGTGATGGTGGCCGAGTCGGGTGCGGCGGGCGCCCAGGCCAGCGAGAGCAGCGTGGCCGCGTCGAGCGCCGTCATCTTCGCAGCGTAGTCGAAGTCCACGCCTTCGAGCACGTCACCATACTTGATGCCCTTGTCGGTGCGCAGGTCCTGATGCTGACGCGTGTAGTCTTCATGCGCTTCCATCAGGCGCACGGCCGCCGCGCCAAGGTTGAAGAACGGTGTGTGGTGCCCACCGCGGCCGTAGCGATCGAGACGATAGATGATCTCGACATCGAGATTGGGGAAATAGCGATCGGCCACCGTGTCGATGTATCGCGCGAGCTGACGCGACGGCGTGTCGAGTTCACCACCGTTCGTGAGAATGCGGCGCAGTTCCGCCGCCGGCGTGTTGGCCGGCAGCCCCGGCGCAAACACACGCGCCTTCGTGTTCTCGTGCACCCCGTCGATGCCGCGTGTATTGCCCACCATGTCGTTGTTGATCACGGCATCGATGCGCCAGCCTTCGGCCTTGGCCACCTTGGCCACGATCTCGCCACCAAAGAGACCCTGTTCTTCAGCCGACAGCGCCACGAACGCCACCGATGCATTGGGACGATGCTTCGACAGCAGACGCGCCGCCTCGAGGATGGCCGCGATACCACTGGCGTTGTCGTTCGCGCCCGGGGATTCCGCTGTGGCATTCATGACATCGGACACACGAGAGTCGATGTCGCCCGTGTGCACGATGTAGCGGTTCGGCTCCGTGCGGCCGCGCAGGATGGCCACCACGTTGACCACGTTCACATCCTGCTTGATACGGCCATTCGGGTCGCCCTTCCAGATTTCCGCCACATACCGCACCTCGAGGCAGCCGTTGCACGCCTTCGAGATCTTTTCGAACTCGGCGTGAATCCAGCGACGGGCCGCGCCAATGCCACGCGTGGTGGACATGGTGTCGGACAACGTGTGCCGCGTGCCGAAGCCCACCAGCGTGCGGATATCGCTTTCGATGCGGGCCACCGACGCCGACGAGACCATCTCGTGGATGCGTGGGTCTTCGGCCGACGGTACGGGCGTGGGTGCTGCGGCCGCAGCCTGGGCACCGAGCACGGCCGGAGTGGACGCGAGGACGAAGGGCGCAGCCGCGGTGAGCAGCCTGCGCAGGGAACCGGAGCGAGTGCCGGAACGGGAGACCAAAGTGCGGAACATGAGACCGGGGTTCTGGTAGGGAGGGGTCGCCGTTCCATCTTATCGCCCCGTACGGGCTTTTGGCGCACCCTCAGGTCCCCTGATCCCGTGCGAGATGACACGTCGACGCTTGTGACGATCGGGATTTTGGCTGAGTTATAGGTCGTGCCCCCGCAGACTTCCCCCCCACCACCCGAGCACGAGGCGGCCTCCGCAGGCGCCGCGCTGTCGGATGCCATGCTGGTCCAGCAGGTGCTGGCCGGCCGTGTGGAGGCGTTTGCGACGCTGGTGGACCGGCATCATGCGCATTGCCTGCGCGTAGCTACCAATCTGCTCGGGAATGCCGACGACGCCGACGATGTCGTGCAGGAGGCGTTCGTGCGGGCCTACCGCCACATCGGACGTTACAGCGAACGCGACCGGTTTCTGGCCTGGCTGCTGCGCATCGTGGTCAACCAGTGCCGCACCCGCGCGACGAGAGAGGCGCGGTACACCGCCCTCGAACCGCATGTGCACGAGGGGCTCGTGGTGGACGGGCCCGATGCCGCACATACCGATCGCCGCGAAGAACTCGCCGTCGCGCTGGCGCAGCTCGCCCCCGAGCAGCGCGAAGCCATCGTGCTGCGCTTCGGCGAAGAACTGTCGTACGACGAGATGGCCACCGTCACCGGCGCCGGCGTATCGGCGCTCAAGATGCGGGTCCAGCGCGCCTGCTCCCGTCTCAGGACCCTGTTGTCGGAGCACCTGTCATGAGCCGTTTTCCGTTTGCCGATTCCGGCGATGCACATGCAGGCGAACCGGCTCCACCGCGCTGGATGACGGAGGCTATGCGCGCGCCCTCTGCCGAGCGGTCGGATGCACGTACCCGCATCATGGCGCGCGTGCAGGCCCTGCCGGTACCACATCGTCTCGTGGCGCCCATGCCCATGGCACGCTGGCGTCGACGGGGCACGCTGTCGGGTCTGGGTGGTGTGATGCTCACCGCCGCGTTCGCGCTCATGCTCACCGTGCGGGAAGGCGAACGCTTCACGCTCGCGTCACGCGTGCACACCGCGGCCCTCGTGCTGGGTGATTCCGCCGTGCCGGTTGCATCGCACATGGCCGATGCGGCGCATGCCCCCACCACATCGGCCACGAGCCGCATTGGGCGTCGCATCAGCGACAGCCTAAGCGCGAGCCTGAGCGCCGGCCTCGGCAACCGCTTGCTCGACACCATGCGGGTGGTGGAGCTGGTCGTGCGCGGCACTGGACTGCAGGACGTCGCCTGGCGCCGCGCCGGCGATGCACATGGACCCGCCCGCACGGTCGCCCTGGCCCGGGTGTCCTCAACTGAATGGCGCGCGCGCACGCTGGTGCCGCGTGATGCGGTGGACGTGACGTTGATCGTCAACGACGTCGCCCTCGCACCGACCCCGGTGACGCCCCCTCTGCCCTGAACATGACCGACAATTCAAGCAGCACCCTTCAGCGGCGTTCACCACTTTCGCCGCTCGGCGGAGCCGCGTGCGCCATCACGCTGATTCTCGCCGGGTTCACCAACTTGTGGTTTGGTGGCGCCGATCTTGCCTCGGTATTGCTCACCGTGGGCTACATGGTGGCCGTGCCTGCGGCACTGTGGTGGTACGGGCACAGTGATCGTTCCGCAGCACCACCGCAGGATCCCCCTCCGTACCGCATGGCGGGAGTCATCAGCGCGCTGGTGCTCGTGTTATATGTCATCACGCTCGCGCCCACCACCGCCATGTGGGATGCCAGCGAATACATCGCCGCGGCCAAGGTACTCGGCATTCCGCACCCACCCGGCAATCCGCTGTTCGTGCTGGTGGCGCACGCGTTTGCGCTCATTCCGTTTCCACTCTCGTATGCCGGCCGCGTGAACCTGCTGGCGGCGACCACCAGCGCCATCAGCGCGGGCATCTGGTTCCTGGTGGCGTACCGCACGTTGCGTGGTTGGCAGCTGCCGAACATGCCACGCCTCGTGATCGCGGCAGCGGCAGCGATATTGGGCGCCACCTGCTTCACCGTGTGGAATCAGAGTGTGGTGAATGAAAAAGTGTACACCGTCGCCATGCTCGGACTTGCCGCATCGGCGTGGTGCGCACTGCAGTGGCATGACGCGCCCGCGCACAGCCGGCGATCAGGCAGTTGGCTGCTGCTGTTCGTGTATATCTGCGCATTGGGCTACACCAATCACCCGGCCGGTTTCCTGCCGCTGCCGGCGTTTGGGGTGTACGTGCTGTGGCGCCGCATCTCCACGTTGATGCAGTGGCGCGTGTTGCTGGCGGCTGGTGGCATGCTGTGCGCTGGCCTCACGGTCTTCTTCTATCAGCCCATCCGCGCGGCGCATCACCCGGCGATGAACGTGGGCGAACCCACCGCCTGCGTTGGCGCCCCGAAGCTCTCCTGCACCTTCAGCAAGGAGACCTACCGCCTGGTGATGGCCAATGTGCAACGCGAGCAGTACGGCGGACACAAGGTGGCCGAGCGACAAGCGCCGCTCACCGCGCAGTTTGGCATGTGGTGGCAGTACTTCGAGTGGCAGATGATGCGTGATGCGGCGCAGTCCATGCCGGTGCTACAGCGCGTGCTCGCCATGTTCGCGCTGGGCCTCGGTCTCTTCGGCGGATGGACCCACTATCGTCGCGATCGCGATTCGTTTGCGTTCTTCGGTCCGCTGGTCTTCACCCTCACACCCGCGTTGATCGTCTATCTGAACTTTCGGTACGGCGCCACGCAGGCTCCGGACCTTGGTGACAGCGTGAACCGCGAAGTGCGCGACCGCGACTACTTCTTCCTGTGGAGTTTTGCCACGTGGAGTGTGTGGGTGGCGCTTGGGCTCGGCACCCTGTGGCAGGCATTGGCCGAGCGTTTTGCGAATGCGCAGCAGCCCATGCGGAGCTGGCTGGTGACGTCCGGCGTGATGCTTGCGGCCCTGGTGCCGTTGGTGGGCAATGCCGGTGCCGCGCCCCGGAATGGCGAAACCTTCACCGCCGACTGGGGGCGTGACCTGCTCGAGTCGGTGTCACCCAACGGCATCCTCGTCACCAACGGTGACAACGATTCTTTCCCCGTGTGGTATGCGCAGCTCGTGGAAGGCGTGCGCCCCGACGTGCGCATTGCTATCACGCCGTATCTCAACGCCGACTGGTTCGCACGGCATCTCGTGCCCGACGTGGCGCAGATTCCGCCCTACATCGAGCTGCAGCAGCCAGCCGTGTTCGAACACGGTGAGATTCGCGCAACCATCCCGCCCGGCCTGCACCTGCGTGACCAGCTCGTGGTGCTGCAGTTGATCAAGAACGAGTTCCCGCGCCGGCCGATTCACTTCTCCGTGGGTGGGTATCCCAACGGCATCGGACTGGAGGACTACGTGGTGAATCACGGACTCACGCAGCGCCTGCTGGAACGAAAGGCCTCGGAGTACCCGGAGTTCGTCCATGTCGCTGGCAACCACGTCGACACGGTCGTAAGTGACTCCCTCTGGACGCAGTACAAGGGTCCGTCAGCAGTGATCGCGCAGGGGCAGTGGATCGACACGCCGTCGGTGGGAATTCCGTATGCCTACGCGATCACCGGACAGCTCGCGGGTTACAGTCTGCTGGCACGCGGCGATTCGCTGAACGCCGAGCGGGTGCTGCTGCGCGCGGATTCCATCGCGCGGACCATCGGCCTCGCGCGCTAGACGTCTGCACGCGGCAACACACGGCTATCGGCGCACGTCAGGGAATCGCTTTGGCCGTGTGTCGGTAGCTGCCGTTGGGCTGCAAGGAAAAGCCGATCTCTCGCACCGGCGTGAGCAGGTTGAGCTGCGCACCGTCGGGACCAAAGAACACGAGATTGTCCCCTTCTTCGTCGCGCATGCTCACCGCCGCACCGGCGCGCACACTCGACACCCAGATGGCCTGGTAGCCCGGCAAGAAGTCCCGCACCACCTGCCCCATCGCACGCGGCAGGCTGTTGTCGTGACTGGCCAGGTAGGCTTCGCGCGCGGTAGTGAAGCGCGCACCGGTGAGCGCCTTCTTCACCTTGGGGTCATTGCCCAGAATGCGCAGGAGCCCGCGACCGGCATTGCTGCTCAGCGACAGATCGGCGATCTGCGTGGCCACCGGAAACGCATACTCGAAGATGCGCTTGGTGGCCACCATGGCCGGAAACGTTGCACTCGTGAGCGTGGTGGACTGGCCATTGAGCTGCCGATCCACGTCGATATCCAGTGTGGTCTTGAAGGCGTAGAACGTGAGCTCACCCAGCAGGGCGTCATTCATGCCCAGCGAGGTGTACACGCCACCGGCGGCTGGCTTGCCGGGCGGAATGGGAATGCTGCACGGCACAGGACGGGGACCGGTCCACCGGTAGTTGTCGTTGGTGCTGCTGCGAAAGACGGTCCGATACTTGTCCGCGCCAAGCCGTCCCTGGTCCGCCGCATCGCCGCTGCGGTACACCCGGGGGGCGCCCTTCACCGCGCGCGTTTCCACCGAAGAGAGGTGATCGCGCATGCACAGATACACAGCTTCGTAGACTTCGCGATGATTGATGGGCACGACGGGCAGCTCCAGCGAGAACGACAGGGTGGCGGTGACGGGTTTCCGATACGATTCTGAATACGGACACCGGTATTTCAAGTGACGTATCTCACGCCTTTCGGATCCACTCATGCGTTCGTACCCACGACTCTCGCGCCGTGTCACGCGCGCGGCCCTGATCGCCTCGTCCAGCGCCCTGTGGTCGACCACCCTGACCGCGCAGGCGCCCGCCGGCATGCGCGGCACACTGGTGGTCACCAACAAGACGCCCGGCACCGCCACCATCATCGATGTGGCGTCGGGACGCACGCTGGCCACGCTGCCCACCGGCCACGGCCCGCATGAAATCGTGCTCACGCGCGATGGAAAAACCGCCATCGTCACCGACTACGGCACCGGTCCACAGCCCGGCAGCACGCTCACTTTCATCGACGTGCCATCCAAGAAGGTCACGCGCACCGCACCGCTCGGTGAATACCGGCGCCCACACGGTCTCGTGCTCATGCCCGGCGATTCCATCGTCGCCGTGACCTCCGAAGCCAATCGCGCCCTGCTGCTCGTGCGCGTGTCCACGGGCGAAATCGCCAAGGTCATTCCCACCGAACAGAATGGCTCGCACATGGTGGGCATCACCGCCGACGGCAAGCGCGGCTGGACGGGCAACATCGGCAGCAACACGGTCTCGGAGCTCGACCTCGTGGCCGGCAAGTCACTGCGCACGATCGCGGTGCCGGCGCAACCCGAAGCCATCAACGTCACACCCGATGGCAGCGAAGTGTGGGTGGGCAGCAATGCCACCGGCTTCGTCAGTGTGGTCAACACGCGAAGCGGCGCGGTGAGCACCGCCGCCGAAGGCTTCGGCTGGCCGTATCGCGTGCTCTACTCGCCCGACAACCGCCTCGTGCTCATGCCCGACCTGCGCAAGGAAGAATTGCGCTTCATCGACCGCGCCTCCCGCAAGGAACTCGGTCGACTCACCCTCACCGGCAAGGCGCCTCAGGGCATCATCTTCTCGCCCGACGGCAAACACGTGTTCCTGTCGTACAGCCAGGGTGCGTCCGTGGCCATCATCGATGTGGCTGCACGAAAAGTGCTCGGCGAGATCAAGGCGGGTGAAACGCCCGACGGCGTGGTGTACACGCCGAACGTGACCACGCCGTAAGCACGACGGTCACCGAGATCGTGGCCGCGATTGCGGCCGCGATCTTTCTTTACGCGAGCCAGTCCTTGAACAGCTTCTCGTCGACGCCCACGCACAACTTGTTCTGCAGGCGCACCAGCGGCTGACGCAGCAAATACGGTTCGTCGGCGAGGATGCTGAGCCATCGCTCCTCGCCGTACATCGCAGTGCGCAATCCGAGCTCAGCGAATCGCTTCGAATCGCGATCGAGAATCGCCTCCACGCCGAACTTCTGCGTGAAGCGCTTGAGCTCCCCGAGCGATGCCGCACGCTCGGCCAAATCCACGAAATGGGTCTTCACACGACGCTCGGCAAAAAACCGGAGCGCCTTGCGTGTATCGGCACTTTTCTTGGTGCCGAAAATCTGGACCTGCAGGTCTGCGGGAGGCATGCGACAATCTTAAAACGGGTAACGTCGTGCAGCACGGCTGCCGGCCTACGCCGGTCAGCGCAGCGCCGTGCGCACCATGAGCTTGAGCCCCGACCACACCTGGTCCACCGCACACACCTTCACGTCCACCCACCCCATCGGTAGGGCGAGCTCGCGGATGATGTCCTCGCTCACATCGGTGGGCATCTTCGATGTCCGCTTGGGCCACGACACCCACAGGACGGCCGTTGGCACGAGCGTCGTGCGCATACGCGCCAGCTGCGCCTCGAGTACGGACTGCTCTGTGACGAAGAGATGTACCAGGCGTGTTTCGGCGGATGCGTCCTCGTCGATCCGCACTCCGGCCGGCATGGGATCCAACAGCTCGAGATAGTGCTCCGGCGGGTTGATGGCCGCGATGTGATCACCCGGCTTGATGCCCAGCTTCTGCACCAGGGGCGTCCCTGAGTACCCATGCGTCATACCGTGACTCCTCGCCGCATTTCTTCCTCGGCAATCACACGTTTGGTGTCATCAAAAGCGCCTTCGCTGCGCGAGACCACCAGCGTGGCCACGCCATTGCCGATCAGGTTGGTGATCGCGCGGGCTTCCGACATGAAGCGATCCACGCCCAACAGCAACGCCACACCTTCCACCGGCACGGTGCGCGTGGCCGCCAGCGTACTGGCCAGCACAATGAATCCCGATCCCGTCACACCGGCCGCGCCCTTGCTGGTGAGCATGAGAATGCCCAGCAACGTGAGCTGCTCGCCGAGGCTCAGGTCGATACCGTATACCTGCGCGATGAAGATGGCCGCCATCGACAGATAGATGCTGGTACCATCGAGATTGAACGAATAGCCCGTGGGAATCACGAGCCCCACCACCGGTCGCGCGCAGCCATATCGCTCGAGCTTTTCGAGCATGCGCGGCAGCGCCGCTTCACTGCTGGACGTGCCGAGCACGAGGAGAATCTCCTCGCGGATATAGCGCAGGAACGGCAGCAGCCGGAATCCAAAAGCGCGGCAGATGAGCCCCAGCACCACGAAGATGAACACGGCCATCGTTGCGTACACATCGAGCATGAGGCGGCCGAGCGGCAACAGCGTCTTGAGACCGAACGCACCCACGGTGTACGCCATCGCACCCAGCGCGCCGAGTGGCGCGACCTTCATGACGATGTGCACGATGCGGAAGAACACCGCCTGCAGGCGCACGAGCAGATCGATGAGATCACGACCCGCGTCACCAACAGCGGTGAGCGCCACGCCGAATAGCACGGAGAAAAACACCACCGGCAGCAACTCACCACTCGCAAACGCGGCCACGACATTGCTCGGCACGATATGCAGCATGAACTCGAGCATGCTCTGTTCCTTGCCCGCCGTCGTGTACTTGCTGACGTCACCGGTGGCCATGGCCGAGATGTCGAGTCCCGCACCAGGCTTCGTCACGTTCACGATGACGAGGCCGATCGCGAGCGCCAGCGTGGACACGATCTCGAAGTAGAGCAGGGCCTTGCCGCCCACGCGTCCGAGCTTGCGCAGATCAGCCATGCTGGCGATGCCATGCACGATCGTGAGGAAGATGATGGGCGTGATCACCATCTTCACGAGATTGATGAACGTGTCGCCGATCGGCTTGAGTGCCTTGCCGGTGTCGGGTGCCACTACGCCGATCAGTACGCCGATGGACACGGCGACGAGGACCTGGAACGTCAGATTTCTGGCGAGACGCGAGAGCACACGAGTGGGGTGTGGGGTTCGGCGAGACGTTCCGGACGGCGGCGCGTGCTCACGTCAGCTTGCGCAAGGCAAGCAATCCGAGACGCACGGTGAGCAGCCCCGCGCACAGCAGGGCCAAGCATAACACGCGCACCATGAAGTCCGCGCTGAACCACTGACCCGCCAGATAGACCGCACTGCCGGTAGCAAGCGCACTCCCCGCGATTACCAGCGGCAGTGAACCCAGGGAATCACGCAGGGTCCACGGCACGATGCCCCGGGCTTCGAGCAACGGGCGCAACACCCCATGCGCCACCGCCGCGCTGAGCACCGCCACCAACAACGCCCCCGTCAGTGCGGCGATGACGCTTCCACTGATGACGGTGGAGGCGCCCGTGGCGTCGGCCAGGGCGGACGCGGAACTCTGGAGGAGGGCGGACATGCCTACATATTGCGGGCTGCTCATGCCTGCATCCACTACCCCAGCTGCCAGTCCCGCCCGCGCGTACCGGGCCGCGTGGTGGCTCCCGGACCCGCACTCTGCCACCATCTGGGGTCGGCTCGGTCGGCGTGAACCGCAGGCACCCACTCATACTGAACGGTGGGACACGCCCGACGGCGATTTTGTGGACCTTGTGCGGCTGCCGGGCGCGCGGGGCGATACCAGCCCCCGACTGCTGTTATTGCACGGTCTCGAGGGCGGGGTGCACTCCCACTACGTGCGGGCGCTTTTCCGTGAAGCCCGAAGCCGCGGATGGGCGGCCGACCTGCTGCTCTTCCGCAGCTGTGGTTCAGAACCGAACCGTCTGCCACGGTCATACCATTCCGGGGAAACCGGCGACCCACGCTGGGTACTGAGTCAGCTGATCGCGGCCTATCCGTCAGCGCCCATTGGACTGGTCGGCGTGTCGCTGGGCGGCAATGTGCTGTGTAAGTGGCTGGGCGAGGATGGCGACGCGCTGCCGCGGCAAGTGACGGGCGCGACAGCGATCTCGGTACCGTTCGATCTCGCCCGTGCCTCGAAGAGAATCGGGCAGGGATTTGGCGCGCTGTACGAACATGTGTTCCTGCGCTCACTCAAGCCGAAGGCGCTGGCCAAGATCCGGCGCCATCCGGAACTCGCCTCGCTGGGTATAGCGGGGGTGCGCACCCTGTGGGACTTCGACGACGCATTCACGGCGCCCGTGCACGGGTTTGCCGACGCGGCCGACTACTACGCACGATCCAGTTCGCTCCCGTACCTCTCCCGTATTGCCCGGCCCACGCTGCTGCTGTCGGCGGTGGACGATCCATTCCTGCCAGCCGACGTGCTGGATGACGTGCGCCAGGCGGTGGCGGCGGCGCCCTGGGTGGAAGCCGAATTTCCGGCGCGTGGCGGTCATGTGGGGTTCACCGCCGGCGCCCGTCCGTGGGCACCATGGTACTACGCGGAATGGCGGGCAGCGGAATTCCTGCGCCCCGGGTTCGAGTCGGCCGCGTTCTAGGATAGGGATAGCCCACATCGCCGGGTGCCACGCTGCCCCGGACCGGTGTTTCTTTTGGGCATATCTGTTGTTCATCCCGTTGTCCGCTGGATCAGGTTCTGGATCA
The DNA here is from genome assembly GCF_036405635.1 of Gemmatimonas sp. Taxonomy (GTDB): domain Bacteria; phylum Gemmatimonadota; class Gemmatimonadetes; order Gemmatimonadales; family Gemmatimonadaceae; genus Gemmatimonas. The sequence goes on from NZ_DASWXE010000184.1 coordinate 15,943, forward strand.
GGATTACTGTCGTGACCGCTGTCGCCCTTGGATTTCTGCTGACCGGCCTCGTGCTCGGGGTTTACGCGATGCTATATGGCACCGAGCGTTCGGTGCAGCCGGTGATCGCTCCGCACGAGCGTCGCAGTGAACACAACCCGGCCGCCGAGCCGTCGCCGACGCTGAACCTCGCCAGTCTGGCGGCGTTTGCGGTGGGGTTCGGGCTCACCGGCTACCTGCTCACGCGCACCAATGCCTGGGCGTGGTACTGGCAGCTGCTGGTGGCACTCAAGGCCGGTGGAGCGGCGTATGCGCTGCAGTCGCTGCTGATCGCGCGGTGGGCCATCCCGGGTGCGCGCGCCGATCATGTCGATGAACGTTTCCTGCTGCAGGGCACGCTGGCGCAGGTCACACAGGGTGTAGCGACCGGTGGTCGTGGACAGCTGCGTTATGCACTCGATGGCCGCGAGTATCTGCTGCCGGCGCAGCACATGGATGGCGGCGCGTTGGAAATGGGCAGCGATGTGGTGATCGATCGGGTGGAGGACGGCGTGGCCTATGCCGAACCGTGGGACGCCGTGGAGCGGCGCCTCTGATGGTCGATGCCGGAGCAACGGGCTGGACGCGGTCAGACGCGATCATTTTCATCGTCGTCATCGCGTCGCTGCAGCTCGCCATGTTCTGGCTGCTGACGAAGGTGTTCCTGGGCATGATCACGGAAGGGGATCGTTGCCCAGTGTGCGACGGTGACACGCATGCCGTGGAGCGCAACGGCTGGTGGCGCGTGATCAGCTTTGGCGAGCGCAATCGCCGGAGCTGGTGTGTGGCGTGCGGTTGGGAGGGCTTGCTGCGACGCAGCGATGCATGGGTGGCGCGTGAGCGGGAGCGTCGACGCGCATGGCGTCAGGCGAACAGCGCACGGACCGAGTCCGCGCGTGCCCGCCTGCGCACATCCAACCAGACGCGTTCAGGACGCTGAGCCGGGCGTGCGCGCGTCCATGGCGAAGAGCCGCAACCACTCGGGCCAGTTGCCACTCAGCTCGAAGAAGTCGTCGAAATAGGCGAGCCCCGATTCCTCGAGCTGCGCAATGAGATCGGTGGCGGTGTCTTCACCAACCAGCGGACCGACCGCAATGAGCTCACCTTCCACACGGAATTCGTCAGGGGTGAGGTTGAGTGCTTCATCGAACTGGGCGCGCGTCAGACCGGCGCGTTCAAAGGCGCTCTTCCGGATGATGAGCGTCGGGGCGGTGTGCGAGAGATTCAGCGGCATGCAGAAAACTACTGTCGGGAGAGGTGAGTTTTGAGTGCTCGGGACACGATCGGATCCGCCTCGGGCGCTTCGTTCGAGAGCTCGTTCGATGTGATCGTGATCGGCGGTGGCCATGCCGGCACCGAAGCCGCCGTGGCAGCGGCCCGCTCCGGCGCGCAGGTGGCGCTCATCACCGGCGCACTCGAACAACTCGGCCAGCTCTCCTGCAACCCCGCCATTGGTGGCATCGCCAAGGGCACCGTGGTACGCGAAGTCGATGCGCTGGGCGGCATCATGGCGCGCGCGACGGATATGGCCACGGTGCAGTTCCGCATGCTCAACCGCGGCAAGGGTCCTGCGGTGTGGGCACCACGCGCACAGTGCGATCGCGGATTGTATCGCCGTGCCATACGTCAATTGCTCGAAGCGCAGCCGAATCTTGTCACCATGCAGGGCATGGTCGCGCGCTTGCTGTTCGACGAAGCAGGTGACCTGAGCAGTGGTGCTGTGCGGCGTGTAGCGGGTGTGGAGACGATGGAAGGTCGTCGCTTTGGTGCGCGCGCCGTGGTGCTCACCACCGGTACGTTCGGGCGCGGCACCATGCACATCGGCACCGACACACGCATCAGTGGCGGCCGCGCAGGCGAAGCACCCTCGGTGCATCTGGGTCAGCAACTCGATGCCGAAGGACTCACCACCGAGCGATTCAAGACCGGCACACCGCCGCGCATCGATGGGCGGAGCGTGGACTACACACGCTTCGACCAACAGGACAGCGAGATCGATCTGTTCGACTATTCGTGGTCGCACTTCTGGACGACACCACGTCGCGATGCGAATGGATCGATGCGCAGTCCGGAGCAGATGCCGTGCTGGCTGGGCTGGCTCGAGGAGCCGGGCACACAGCTCATCGCCAACCATATCAATGAATCGGCGATGTACGGCGGTGCGATTGCCTCACGTGGTCCGCGTTACTGCCCGAGCGTGGAAGACAAGGTCGTGAAGTTTCCCGACAAGTCGCGCCATCAACTCTTTCTCGAGCCCGAAGGTCACGACACGAGCGAGTTGTATGTGAACGGCCTGTCGACGTCCTTGCCGGCACCCGTGCAGCTCGCGGTGCTGCGCAGCGTGGACGGACTCGCGAATGTGCGCATGACGCGACCCGGATATGCGATCGAGTACGACTACTATCCACCCACGCAGCTCTGGCCATCGCTGGGTTCGCGCGCGATTGACGGACTGTTTTTCGCAGGGCAGGTGAACGGCACCACGGGCTACGAAGAAGCGGGTGGCCAGGGTGTGATGGCAGGGCTCAATGCCGCGCGATTCACGCAGGAGCGTGAGGCCATCGTACTGGGACGCGAGTCGAGCTACATCGGCGTGCTGGTGAATGACCTGGTCACGCGCGGTGTGGACGAGCCCTATCGACTGTTCACGTCACGCAGCGAGTTCCGTCTGACGGTGCGGCAGGACAACGCGCTGTCTCGGCTGGGGCCGGTGTCCGAAGCGGCCGGGTTGTGGCAGGACGCCGAGCTGGAGGTGTTGCACACACGTTTGGGTGCGGTGCGGGAGGCGCTGCGGTTGGCCGAGTCGACGAGTATGTCGCCGGCCATTGCCGACCCGATTCTCGAAGCGGCGGGGACGCGTCCGTTGGTGCACGCGGTGCGGGCAGTGGAGCTGGCCCGCCGCAATGACGTGACCCTGCAATCGTTATTCGAAGCGGCCGGTGTGGGAGCCGCGCTGCCGCGCGATGCGGTGGTGGGCGCCGAACTGGAGATCAAATACTCCGGATACTTCGAGCGGGAGCGGATGCAGGCCGATCGGCTGGTGGCCCAGGGAGCGGTGGTACTCTCGCCCTCGCTCGATTATGCGGGGATGCGGACGCTATCGATCGAGGCCCGCCAGAAGCTGGAACGTCTCAAACCGGGAACGTTGGCCCAGGCGAGTGCGATTCCTGGAATCAGCCCGGCCGACCTCCAGAATCTCATGTTGGAATTACGGAGACGCTGATCGCTGAATGTGGAGCGGTTTTTCGCGTGTAGCGCGGCACATCTATATAGATGGTACTGAAGCGAACGGCGGTGTCCCGTGAGGGGCCCGCCGTTTTTGCCTTACGCTAGCTCTGCATATCACAGATATGACATATGTCGTGATTTGGTATAAATGGCTTACTAGTGGGTTAAATATGGCTTGATAGTGACTCATTTTTGTGATCTGCGATTCCGTTTCGTCCCAACAACTTATTGCTGTTGTGGAGCGATATGCGGAGAGCTGTAGATGAAAGCAGGGTCTCGGGATGTACGTTTCTCATGGCGCGGGATATCTGGTCGATTCGGCGAAGAACTGTCGATATCCGGCGCAGGATCTAGCGGCCTTGAAAAGATCACCAGAAACTACTGGCGACGAACTGTCCCTTTAGTGATGCATATCGCGACAGTTGTGCAAGTTTGTCTACCGGTGGCGTCTTACCGGTACAGCAGGAGATTCGTCGGATCTGGTGACACATTCCTGGTGATGGTTGGTAGGATGTGCGGCAGGATCTGTTGTCTCTCGTCGAGTACTCATCCCTCAGGGGGTTTTCATATGCGTCGTATCTGGTCGAAGCGTTCGATGGTCTCCATGACCGCCGCAGGATTTGCTTTGGTTTCGCCGCGTCTGGCAGTGGCGCAGATGCAGCCGGTTCAGCCGCCGCCGGCGATCATGGTGTCAGCTCGGGGCGAGGTGCAGGTGACGCCGGATCGCGCCCGTGTGCAGGTAGGCGTGGAGACGCAGGCCAAGACGGCCGCGATCGCCTCTCAGGAAAACAACAAGAAGCAGACGGCGATCCTGAACGCGATCCGGGCACTGGGTATTCCGGCGTCTCAGATCCAGACGCTCAACTACAGCGTCTCCCCGGTGCAGCGGTACGACGAGAAGGAGCGCCGCACGGTGATCGATGGCTACCGGGTGAGCAACATCGTGCAGGTGGAGACGGACAAGCTGGAACAGGCGGGCCAGATCATCGACGCCGGCCTGACGAACGGCGCCAATCGGGTGGCTGGTCTCGACTTCCTGGTAAAGGATCGCACCAAGGCGCAGGAGGCGGCGCTGGCTCAGGCGGTGGCGACGGCGAAGAAGCAGGCCGAAATCGCGGCGCAGGCGGCCGGCGGTCGGGTGGCTGAGCTGTTGGAGCTGTCGATCAATGAGTACGAACGCCCCGAGCCCCGCCCGATGATGGCGATGGCCAAGGCGGAGAGCTTTGATGGCGGCATGCCGACGCCGGTGGCGGAGGGCACGACCACCGTCTCCGTGAGCGTGATGACGCGCTGGCGCTTCGAGAAGCGCTGATCACATCGCCCAGGAGGGAAGGGGCCCGGTCCAGTGGACCGGGCCCCTTTTCATTGCCAGCCACCGACTGTGTGGGATTCGGTTTCACGTGAAACGGTGTGACCGAGCAGAATGGAGATGGGAGCCGGTCCGCCATTCGACCGTCGCGGCACTTCACAATCCTGTGTCGTCGACAGACATCGCCAACCGCAGAGGAACCCACAGAGCGGAACCGAAAACCACAGTTGCGGCGTTAGCGCGAGGGATCACGGGATCTCGGCCACTGAACCTATTCGGACGCTGCCACGCTCACGCCAACAGAGATGTTGAGGGAGTGTGGAAGCATCAGATCGCTCCACACTCTCCCACAATGGATTGGTTTCACGTGAAACAGTGGCAGAGAATCCTGCCGAACACGGCCATTTGAGGCGCCATCGGTGGGCCATGGCACGGATTGGTGGGGGAAATGGCCGAGCGCCATGGTCACCCGGTGGGGTTCGTCCTATACTTCGCGTCCGCGCGAACCCCCTCTAGCCAGCCCCTGTGGGACGCATCCTCGCTATTGCCAATCAGAAGGGCGGCGTCGGCAAAACGACGTCGGCCGTGAACCTCGCCGCCTCACTCGCCGTCGCCGAACAGCGCACGCTGCTCATCGACGCCGATCCGCAGGGCAATGCCACCTCCGGTTGTGGCATCAGTCGCGATGACTTCACCCTCAACACCTACGATGTGTTGTTGGGCGAGGCATCCGTCGACCAGGCGCTCGTCCGCGCCGTGCAGTTCCGGCACCTCGACGTGCTTCCCACCACGCCAGATCTCGCGGCCGTGGAAGTGGAACTGGTGGATGCGGAGGACCGCGTCACCCGGATGCGCAACGCGCTGGCGCCCATTCGCGATCGCTACGACTTCATCCTGATCGACTGCCCGCCGTCGCTGGGCCTGATCACGCTGAACATGCTCGTGGCCGCCGATGCACTGCTCATTCCCCTCCAGTGCGAGTACTACGCGCTCGAAGGGCTGAGCCAGCTCCTCAGCACCGTGCAGCGCGTGCAGGACTCGGTGAACGACAGCCTCGACGTGGATGCCGTACTGCTCACCATGTACGACGCGCGCCTCAATCTCTCGAGGCAGGTCGCTGCAGACGCCCGCGCGCACTTCGGTGACAAGGTCTTTCAGACGGTCATCCCCCGGAACATCCGGCTCGCCGAAGCCCCGAGCTTCGGAAAGCCCATCGTGGTGTACGACATTGCCTCGGTGGGTGCCCAGGCCTACATGGCCGTCGCGCGCGAAATGATCGACCGCAAGAATCCGCAGGCCTTGTAGGACCAAAGACGTACCTGCGATCTTCCCTCGAACACGGCAGTACTGCCGTCCCTGACACGCCTTCATGACACCGGAACCCCCTCGCCGACTCGGACGCGGTCTCGACGCGCTGCTGGCCCGTCGCGACCCCAAGCCCGCACCCGATACCGCGTCAGCGCCCGCTCCATCGGCTAAGACGACGGCTGCCGGCACCAGCGCGCCCGCAGCGAGTGCTCCGACCACGAGCCACGAACCGGAGCCGGTGGGCGAAGCGGGCACGCTGCGCCTGGTGTCATTGTCGCAGATTCGCGCGAACCCGTTCCAGCCCCGTCAGGAGTTCCGCCCCGAAGAGCTCGCGGATCTCGAAGGCAGTCTGCGCGTGAATGGGCTGCTCCAGCCCATCACCGTCCGCCCCGCTCCCAACGGACAGGGCTTCGAGCTCATCGCGGGCGAGCGCCGTTTCCGTGCCGCCACCCGACTTGGGTGGACCGAGATCCCCGCCCTTGTGCGCACCGTCGACGACAAGACGCTGCTGACGTTGGCGATGATCGAGAACCTGCAGCGCGCCGACCTCGATCCGATCGAAGAGGCTGATGGTTACCAGCGTCTGATCGACGATTTCGGACTGACGAATCAGGAAGTCGCCGACATCGTCGCCAAAGATCGCTCGACGGTGGCCAATGCCCTGCGCCTCCGCCAGCTCCCGGCATCGGTGCGCCGCATGCTGCAGGAGAAGCAGATCTCCGCCGGCCACGCCCGCGCCCTGCTGCCGCTGGTGACTGAGCGAGCCATCGTCGATCTCGCGCGTGAAGTAGTGGCGAACCAACTCTCGGTGCGCGAAGTCGAACGGCGGGTGCAGGCCGGCCGGCCCACGCCGCCGGCCGCTGGCCGCAAGCCGTCCACCGATTCGGACAAGGGGTTGCCGGCCGGTGCTTCGGCCGCGGTGGTCCGCCAGATCGAGGAAAAGCTGCGCCGGAAGCTGCAAACCACCGTCTCACTCAACCTGACGGCCAAGGACAAGGGCGAAGTCCGCATCGCGTTCTTCTCCAACGATGATCTCGAGCGCGTTCTCGAGATGCTGGGCGTATCACTCGAATAGCACTATCAAGCCATCATAGAGGCATACACGATGTTTCGGTCGATTGACAAGCATGCCCGCAAGACGGCACTCGTCGCCGCGGCGCTCCTGCTCACCGCCTGCGGTGGAGACAAGAGCGGCGGCGACACGGCTGCCCCCAAGCTCAAGGTCGCCCTGCTGACGCCAGGCCCGATCTCGGACAAGTCGTGGAACGGAAGCGCCTATGAAGGGCTGCTCCGCCTGCGCGATAGCCTCGGCGCCGAGATCTCGCACATTCAGACGAAGACCCCGGCCGAGTTCGAGGAGAACTTCCGGCAGTACGGGGCGCAGAACTACCGCCTCGTCTTCGGTCACGGCTTCGAATTCCAGGACGCCGCCACGCGCGTTTCGATCAGCTACCCGAACACCATCTATGTGGTGACATCAGGTCGCGTGACCGGCCCCAACCTCGCCGGCGTCGCCTTCCTGTTCGAGGAGGCATCGTACCAGGCGGGCATGATCGCCGGCGCCGTCACGAAGACCAACAAGGTGGGACTTATCGGCGGCACCGAACTGCCGCCGGTGAAGGCCAGCTTTGAGGCGTTTGCGCGCGGCGCGAAAGCGGTGAACCCGAAGGTGGAAGTCGTCACCAGCTTTATCGGCAACTGGGACGACGTGAGCGCGGGCAAGGAACAGGCACTCGCCCAGATCGCCCGCGGCGTGGACGTGATCTTCCAGAACGCCGACGCCGCGGGGCTCGGCGTCTTTCAGGCAGTGAAGGAAAAGAAGGTGCTCGCCTTTGGCACCAACGCAAACCAGAACGACATTGCGCCCGATGTCATCATCGGCAGTGTGGTGATCGACCTGCCCAAGGCGTTCATGATCATTGCCCGCGACGTGCAGCAGCAGGCCTTCGTGGGGCGCGTGATCAACCTGGGCGTGCGGGAAGATGTCGTGCGCCTCGAACTGAATGACGCGCTGGCAAGTCGCATTCCCGAAACCACGCGGGCTGCGGTGGATTCGGTGAGTGCGCAGCTCAAGGCCGGTACCTTCCGCGCGCTGTCCGATATGATTGCCGTCGACAGCTCCACGCCGGTCACGACGCCGATTCCTTCCGCAGGCAAGCCAGCTCCTGCTATCGATCCGTTCAAGCGGTGAGCGTCGAATCGTGAGCACTGAGCGTGGTGCATCGCTGCGCGACATCGTCGCGGCGCTCGATCGCGAACTGCGCATCAGTGAGGTGCCGGACTACGGCGGCGCGGTGAACGGACTGCAGGTGGCCAACCGTGGCACCGTGCACCGTGTTGCCGCCGCCGTCGACGCCTCGCGCGCCACCATCGAACAGGCGGTGGCAGCAGGCGCGGATCTGCTGCTGGTGCATCACGGCTTGTTCTGGAGCGGCGCACAGCCGCTCGTAGGCGTGAGCTACGCGAAGTATCGCGCGCTGTTCGATCACGACATCGCCGTGTATGCCTCGCACCTGCCGCTCGACCTGCACGCGACACTGGGCAACAACGCGCAGCTCGCGCAGGCGCTGGGCCTCACCCCCGATGGCGGCTTTGCACGCTACAAGACCATCGACATCGGTGTGACGGGATCCAGCAATGAACCGACGGCCGATCTCGTCGAGCGGGTGCGCACCTACGCCGCCGCGTATGGTGGTACCGTGCGCACGTCAGTGCCGGTAGCCGGACGCACCACCAAACGCTGGGCGATCTGCACCGGTGGCGGTGCGTCGTCGGAGACACTGCTCGAAGCACGTCTCAAGGGCATCGATACGCTGATCGTGGGGGAAGGTCCGCACCACACCACCGTCGAGGCCATCGAGCACGACCTGTGCGTGATCTATGCGGGGCACTACGCGACGGAGACACTGGGCGTGCAGGCCTTGGGCGCCTGGATCACGGACCGCTTCGATATCCCCTGGTCCTTCCTGAACCTGCCGACCGGATCGTGACCGCACCGACGGGCGAGACTGCGCTGCTTTCGCTCGAACGGCTCTCCCGTCGCTTCGGTGCGGTGCAGGCGCTCGACGAAGCATCGCTGCAGGTGCGCAGCGGCACGGTCCACGCCTTGCTCGGCGAGAACGGCGCCGGCAAGACCACGCTCATGCGCGTGGTGTTTGGCCTGCTGACGGCAGACCGCGGCACGATGCACTGGCGCGGCACGCCATTGCGGGTGCGTTCGCCGGCCCACGCGTTGTCGATGGGCATCGGCATGGTGCACCAGCATTTCACGTTGGTGCCGGCGATGACGGTCGCTGAGAACGTGGCGCTGGGCGGGCATGGGTTGTTCGACCGGGAAGCGGCCGCAGCGCGAGTACGCGATGTCGGTGCGCGCGCCGGGTTGTCACTCGATCCGGCCGCACGCGTGGATGCGCTGCCCGTGGGTGCGCAGCAGCGCTGCGAAATTGTGAAGGCGCTGGCGCGCGACGTCCAGCTGCTCATTCTCGATGAGCCCACCGCGGTACTGGCTCCATCGGAAGCGCGCGAATTGCTGGCCTGGGTACGGCAGTTCGCCGACGCGGGCAACGCGGTGGTGCTCATCACGCACAAGCTGCGCGACGCACTCGCCGTGGCCGATGACGTGACCGTGCTGCATCGCGGGCGCACGGTATTGTCGAAGCCCGCATCGAGCACCACCGAAACCGAGTTGGCAGAAGCGATGTTGGGTGGTGCCGGCGCGTCGACAAGTATTGTCACGCAGGTGATGGCGGCCGAGCAGGACGAGTTGGTGCCAGAGACCGAGTTGACGCCAGGGTTGGAGACGTCCGTGCAGTCTGTGGACGAGACCGTGCTGTCACTGCGTGAAGTGACGTGGCGGGATGGCCAGGGGCTGGTGCGCGTGCACCGCGCCAACATGACCGTGGGTCGCGGAGAAATTGTCGGCATTGCGGCCGTGGAGGGCGCGGGGCAGCACGAGTTGCTGCGCCTGCTCGCGGGACGGCTCACGCCGGAACAGGGCACCGTGGTGCGACCCGCCGACGTGGGCTTCGTACCCGAGGATCGTCATCGTGATGCGCTGTTGCTGGATGCGCCGTTGTTCGAGAACCTCGCTCTGCGCGGCGCGGGCCGACGTCGTGGCCGGATGGACTGGACGGCGTTTCGTACCGCCGCCGCCTCATTGATTGCGCAGTTCGATGTGCGCGCCACCGGCACCACTGTTGCGGCGCGCACGCTTTCGGGTGGCAATCAGCAGAAGTTTGTGCTGGGACGTGAATTGGCCGGCAAGCCGCCGGCGTTGGTCGTGGAGAACCCATCACGTGGTCTCGATTTCAAAGCCACGGCGGCGGTGCAGCAAGCACTGCGCACGGCGCGCGATGAAGGCACGGCGGTGGTGCTCTATAGCAGCGATCTCGATGAAGTGTTGTTGCTGGCCGATCGGGTGTATGCCGTGCACGCAGGACAGGTGATGGAAGTTGTGCCTGACCGCGATGCTGTGGGCCGTGCGATGCTGGGCACGCTGGCCGACGACGCGCCGGAGGCGCTGGGTGACGCCGACCGCACTCCCGCCGGATCGTCGGCATGAAGGGGGCCCGTACACAGGCCGCCGATGCGCTGGTGAGCAGTCCATCAACAGATCCGATTCGGCGTGTGCTGTCCGCCGTGGGTCAGGTGGGCGTGCTGCTGGCGGTGGGTCTGCTGCTGCTCACGGTGCTACTGGCCGCGACGGGGCATGCGGTGGGACCGGCGCTGGCGGCGCTGGTGCGCGGTGCCTTCGGGTCGTGGTATGCGATCACATCGGCGACGATCGTGCGCATGGTGCCGCTGGGTTTTGCCGGACTGGCCGTGGCCATCGCCTTCCGCGCCGGTGTGCTGAATGTCGGTGCAGAAGGTCAGCTGCTCATGGGCGCTGCCATCGCAACGGCACTGGCCCTGCCACTGCATGACACGTCGCCATGGCTGGCGATTCCCATCATGATTGCCGGTGGCGCGGTAGCCGGCAGTCTCTGGGCCATGATCGCTGGCGTGTTGCGCCTGCGGTTTGGGGTGCTGGAAGTGATCAGCACCATCATGCTGAACTTCGTGGCGCTCAACCTGGTTGGATGGCTGGTGCGTGGTCCTTTGCAGGAGCCGCAGCGCATCAACCCGCAGTCGTTGTCGCTGCCGCCATCGCTGCAGCTGCCCGTGCTGATGGAGGGCACGCGCCTGCACGCGGGCGTGCCGCTGCTGGTGGTGACGGCCGCCGCGCTGGGTTGGTGGCTGTTCAACACGGCCAGCGGTTTTCGCGTGCGTAGCGTGGGCGCCAATTCGCGGGCCGCGCACAGCGCCGGTGAAATCGCCGTGGGCTCCACGTTGCTGCTGACCTTCGCGCTGAGCGGTCTGCTGGCCGGCATGGGCGGCGCCGTGGAATATCTGGGTGTCACCTACGCGTTGTATGAAAACTTCTCGCCAGGCTATGGCTACACGGCCATCGCGGTGGCACTGCTGGCCCGGCTGCACCCGGTGGGCGTACTGGGCACCGCGCTGCTCTTCGGCGCGCTCGAAGCAGGCGCCAATGCCATGCAGCGTGATGCCGGCGTCCCCAATGTGGTGGTGACCGTGGTGGAGGCCGTGCTCATTCTGCTCGTGGTAGCGCTCGATCGCTGGCGTGCGCGCTCTGCGGCGGCCACGGGCAGCGCAGGGAGCAGCACATGAGCGCGCTCGACGTGGGCAGTGCCTTTCTCGAGTCGACAGTGCGCACGGCCACGCCGCTCGCCCTCGCCGCACTTGGCGAGTGCGTGAGCGAACGGGCCGGTGTCATCAATATCGGCCTCGAGGGCGCCATCATTGCCGGAGCGCTGGGTGGCACGGTGGCGGCCGGTATACTCGGCGTGGGTGGCGGGTTCGTGGTGGGCGCACTGGCTGGCATGGCCATCGCGGCCCTGTTCGCCTGGTTCACCGTGGGCATGCGCGCCGATCAGATCATCACTGGCACGGCGGTCACGCTGTTTGCGCTGGGACTCACCGGCACGCTGTATCGCTCGGTGTTCGGCGATGCCGGCGTGGCGCTCACCACGCCCACGGCCGGGGATATCGCGATTCCCGGTCTCTCGCACATCCCGCTGATTGGCCAGGCGTTTTTTGCCCAGCCCGTCATGACCTACGTGGCCATGCTGATGGCGCTGCTGCTGGGATGGTGGATGCGCCACACACACGCCGGACTGGCTCTGCGCGCCGTCGGGGAATATCCCGAGGCAGCCGTGGCGGCCGGCATCGCGCCGCGTCGTGTGCAGGCGCTCGCCGTGCTGTTTGCCGGGGCGATGGCTGGTCTCGCCGGTGCCACCCTCGTGCTCGCCCAGGCCGGCACATTCGTAGAAGGCATGTCGGCGGGACGAGGCTTCATCGCGATCGCCATTGTCGTACTGGGGCGCTGGCAGCCGCTGGGTGTTGCGGCGGCCGCGCTGCTCTTCGGCGCCGCCAATTCACTGCAGACCCTGTTTCAGGCGATGGGGTGGGTGGGCGTTCCCTATCAGCTATTCCTCGCGCTGCCGTACGTGCTCACGCTGCTGGTACTGGCCGGCGCGAGCGGACGCGCCGCCGCACCGGCCGCGCTCGGCAGGCGTGACTGAAAACACACCCGCGTGGTGCGGATCGCGACGTCAGCGGCGCACGACGATCAGCCGTATCGTTCTCGAAGGCGTGACCACTCACCAACATCGAACATGACGACATCCCGTACGGCATTCCGTGCGTTCCGGCCGGCCCTCGCGCTGGCGCCGCTCTCCCTGCTCTCGGCCGCCGTGCTGAGCGCACAGTCGGGCAAGCCCGTCACCGACGAAGCCACCGTGCAGGCGACAGCCAAGGCCATCCAGGCCAAGGTGCTGTCCCTCGACACGCACGTCGACATCTCGCCGGCCAATTTCACCGAGTCGGGTCCCAACTACGCGACCAAGCTGCCGCGTACGCAGGTGGACCTGACGAAGATGGAAGAGGGCGGGCTCGCCGGCGCGTTCCTGGTGGTGTACGTGGGCCAGGCGGCGACGCTCGACGAGGCCAGCTTCGCGAAGGCGAACGCGCAGGCCATCGAGAAGTTCGAGGCCATTCATCGCCTCACCGAAAAGATCGCCCCGACGCGCGCGGAAATCGCGTACACGGCGGCCGATGCCCGTCGCATTCATGCGAGTGGTAAGCGCGTGATCTTCATCGGCGTGGAGAACGCGTTCCCCATTGGCAGCGACATCACCAACGTCAAGAAGTTCTACGACCTCGGTGGCCGTTACATGTCGCTGGCCCACAACGGTCACAGCCAGCTCTCCGATTCCAACACCGGCGAGCGTGATGGCGTGTGGCTGCACAATGGCCTCTCGCCGCTGGGCAAGCAGGTCATCGTCGAAATGAACCGCGTGGGCATGATGGTCGACGTGTCGCACCCGTCGAAGGCGTCCATGATGCAGACGGTCGCGCTGAGCAAGGCACCGATCATCGGTTCGCACTCGGGCGTGCGCGCGATCTGCAACCACAGCCGCAACATGGACGACGAGCAGATCGACGCCATGAAGAAGAACGGTGGCGTGATTCAGCTCGTGGCGTTCAACAGCTACGTGAAGTGCGACCCCAAGCGCGACGTGCCGCGTGAGCAGGCGCGTGCGGCGGCCACCGAGCAGCTGCGCAAGGAATTCGGCATCACGGCCACGAGCCGCCAGGAACAGCAGGCGCAGATCCAGGCGCTGCCGAACGACAAGCGCAATGACTATCTCGCCAAGCAGGAAGACATCACCGCGCGCCGCTACCCGAGCGATCCGCCGGCCACGGTGAAGGACTTCGTCGACCACATCGACTACGTGGTGAAGCGCATTGGTATCAATCATGTCGGCATCAGCTCCGACTTCGACGGCGGTGGCGGCGTGGACGGCTGGCGCAACGCGAGCGAGACGGTGAACGTGACGGCCGAACTCGTGCGTCGTGGCTATACGCAGGCCGAGATCGACAAGATCTGGGGCGGCAACCTGCTGCGCGTGCTGGAGCAGGTCGAGAAGGTGGCGGGGAAGAAGTAAGACGTCTCGCGCTGCATAGCTTCTCTTGAACAACACAAAGGGGTGAGGCCATCGCGGCCTCACCCCTTTGTCTTTCTCCACCCGCCGATCCGCTACACCGCTTCGGACAGTGACGTGAAGTTGAAGTCACGCGCGCGAATGGACGGCATCACCACATCGCCGCCCTGTTCAGTGCCGGCGAGGCGTTCGGCGCGTCCAAGCTCTTCGAGGTTGTTGAGCAGGAACAGCGGCGATTCGTTGAAGCGGAAGTTGCGGAGTGCCTTGGTGATCTTGCCATTCTCCACGAGGAACGTGCCATCGCGCGTGAGACCCGTGTAGAGAATCGTGCGTGGATCCACTTCACGCAGATACCACAGGCGCGTGACGAGCACCCCGCGCGTGGTTTCCTTGATCAGGTCGTCCACCGACTTGGTGCCACCGGCCATCTTGAACGTGCTCGGCCCACCCGTGGCCGTCTTGCCTTGCTTCTTCGCCCAGAAGCGTGAGTAGATGAGTTGCTTGAGCACGCCCTTCTCGATCCAGGTCTGCCGACCCAGAGGCATGCCTTCGAAGTCCCACGGGCGGCCGAGCATTTGGGGATCGGCCGGATCGGAGAAGATGGTGACCCGATCGTCGAGGATCTTCTCACCGACTTTGTTGCCACCGCCCTGCTTCACGAACGGGCTGCGTCCTTCGTCGGCGCTGCGCGCGTCGGCATAGTTGCCGATGAGTTGCACGAGATCGCCCACGGCTTGCGGCTCGAGAATCACCGTGTAGCGGCCAGGTTCAATCGCTACGGGATTGCGGGAGAGGCGCGCTTTCTCCACGGCGGTGTTAGCCACGCGCACCGCATCGAGCTGCGACCAGTCGGCGTGATCGGCGGCGGCCCAGCCGGAGCCGGTACCATCGGCCGTGCGTACCGTGAGTGTGTAATTCGCGTTGGTGCCACGATGGTAGGCGAACATGCCCGTGCTGTTACCAATGGCCAGCGCCCCGGCGGTGGTGACCAGATAGCCGGCCGCCTTGAGGTCACCCGCCTTGCGCGCGAGTTCGAGTGCCGTGAGGGCGGCCTTGGCGCGATCTTCGGCGCTGAGATTGGCCGTGCTCTCGAACCACGCGTTCACCGGTGTGTACTGCTGCGCGCCCAACTGCGGCATCGACTCCGGATCGTCCGGTGCAAGCTTTGCGAGACGCTCGCTTTCACGCACCGCACGTTCGATGGCCGCGTCGGAGAGATCGTTGGTGGTGACGACGGCGTGCTTGGGCCCGAATGCGCTCTGAATGCCCAGCTGCGCATCGGTGGTGGAACCCGCGGTGCTGACCTGATTGTCCGCGAAGCGGATGTTGCCGCGTGTGTAGGTGTTCACCTGCACGTCGATCGCTTCGGCCTTGGAGAGCTTCAGCGCCTTCTCGACGATGGCCTGCGCCTGTTCCCGCGTGAGGATGGCGCTGTTGTCGGCATTCGGCATCAGCCCTTCCTCCCCGTGTTGATGACATTGACGTTGCGGAAGCGTGCGGGTGGCGAGCCATGACTCACCGCATTCACCTGCGACGGTTGTCCCTTGCCGTCGAAGAATGAGCCGCCGAGCTGATAGCTGCGCTTGCCGCCGATCATGTCCATGCTGTTCCAGAAGTCCGGCGTACGGATCTGATAGGCCACGTCCTTCAGCACGCCGACCACCTTGCCGCCCTTGATCTCGTGATAGAGCTGGCCGCCAAACTGCGCGTTGTAGCGCTGCTGGTCGATGGAGAACGAGCCGTCGCCCTGAATGAGAATGCCACGGTCGGTGGCCGCGATGAGGTCGTCCATCATGAGATCCTTCTCACCCGGCATGAGCGACACGTTGGGCATGCGCTGGAACTGCACGTTGTCCCACCCCTGCGCATACGCACAGCCGTGTGAGCGCACCGGCCGATTGTTCTTCTCGTACCACCAGCGCAGCCAGGGGGCCTGTTCGCGCGTGGTTTGATAGTCGTTGAACATGCCGTTCTTCACGATCAGGAACTCGTCGGGCTTCACGCCATCGTCGTCCCAGCCGATGGTGGAGAGACCGCCTTCCTGCGAGCGATCGCCCTGCACGTTCATGAGCGACGGACCGTACTTGAGCGTGCCCAGCATCTTGTCGGGCGGCGCGATGAAGCTGGTGCCGGCGAAGTTCGCTTCGTAACCCATCGCGCGATCGAGCTCGGTGGGGTGTCCGATACTTTCGTGAATGGTGAGCCAGAGATTCATCGGGTCGAGCACCAGGTCGTAGCGACCCACTTCCACCGGCTTGCCGGTGAGCTTGGCCGCCGCTTCCTCGCCCCACTTCTGCGCGTTGCCAATGAGATCGTTCTGCAACACGTACTCCCAGCCACGCGCCATGGGCGCGACCATGTTGCTGCGGTTCTGGAAGTCCGTGAAGTCGGCACTCACCGCAGTGATCTGCATGGTGGGCCAGGTGCGCACCGTGTCCTGCTTGGTGACCGTGCCGTCGGTATTGGCGTAGTTGCGCTCGTCCTTCACGAAGAAGAAGCCCGAGAAGATGTACTTCACGTTCTTCGCCTTGAGCGCATTTGCATTGGCCTTGAGCAACAACTCGGCCTTCTGCTCTACGGGAATGTCGAACGGATCCTGCGTGTAGGCGCCCTTCCATACGCCATTCGCGACCACGGGCGCCGGCAGCCATTCGATGGGCTTGGCGCGGGCAATGCGCGAAGCCTTGGCGATGGCCACGGCCTCACGCGCGGCCAATGCGGCACCGTCGGTGGTGAGCAGGCGCGTGGCGGCGAAGCCCCATGTGCCGTCCACCAGCGCGCGGACCCCGATGCCCACGGTATCGGTATCGACCACCTGCTGGATCTGCTGTTCGCGCGTGAACACGAAGTTCTGCCGCTGACGACTGCAGCGCACATCGGCGTAGGTGGCGCCCGCCATCTTCGCGGCGTTGAGGGCGGCGTTCATGAGTTCACGGACATTGGCGATGTCGGTGAACGTCTCGAGCGCGCGCGGGTCGGGCGCGGGTGCGGCCGCGAGCATGCGCGGGATGCCAGCCAGAGCACTGCCGGCCAGCAAGGAGGCACCCATGGACGCGCCGAGGGCGGTTCCGCCCTGCTTGAGGAAATCGCGTCGGGAAGTCATTGGGGAGGGGTGACGGGAACACATGGCGCCGCCAAGGGAGGAAACGGCGGTGCAGACGGCGAGGGCCTTACTGTAGGTTCGGAGACCCGGTTTCGATAGACCGGAGGGGCGAGGCGGTGCCTCAGCGGTTCGTCCCGTCCGTCGATGGGCTCCGTGGCGGGTCCTGAATCCCTCGCCGGCACTGGGCGTAGAGAGGGTATGGACCGCGATCGATGGAAGACTCTGCTCTCGCGCGCATTTGGCGCGTTGTCCGTCATCGCAGCAGCCGGCACAGCGTCGCTCGTGGTGCTCGATTGGCCGCGCGGCGATCACCAGCTGCTGATCTGGGCCACCGCGGCGCACGCCGTCACGACCGCGTTCTGCGCAGCGGCTTTCAAACGCGGCACCCGTTCGGCGGTGGGACGTGCACTGACGGGGTTGCTGGCCTCAGGCTCCGGGCTCGTGGGCGCGATGGCGCTCACCTTTCATCCGGGCAATCGATACTGGCTGATCAGTGCAGGGGCGTTTGCCTTCTGGGTGGTGGCCGCGCGATGGCTCACGTTGCAATTCGACAACCCGGCACCGGACGCAACCGAACCGGGAGTCGCATTGAATGCAGCGAATGCAGCGAATGCAGCGAATGAAACAAACCTCAGTGCCCGTATTGATCCGCCCGCCGAACTCCCCCCTCCTCAACCGCAACAGCCACCCATGGTAAGTCCGGCCGTTCACGACGCGCCGTCCAGGTGAGCGTGATCGGCTCGTTCGCCCGCAACGTGATGGACTGCGTGGCCTGATTGGGCGCGCGCAGCTTGAGATTGTCGGTGCG
Organism: Gemmatimonas sp.; assembly: GCF_036405635.1. Taxonomy (GTDB): domain Bacteria; phylum Gemmatimonadota; class Gemmatimonadetes; order Gemmatimonadales; family Gemmatimonadaceae; genus Gemmatimonas. Next base: position 33,723 of record NZ_DASWXE010000184.1, read on the forward strand.
GAGCGCGATGCGACGCACACCAGCGCCAGTCAGCGTCAGCCGCAACGTGACATCACCGTTGGGCGCGGTGCTGCTCGTGAGTGCAAACGTATTGGCGGCCGCCGACAGCGTGTAGCGCGGCAGCAGATCCTCCATCAACCACAGCCAGCGGTTGTTGGAGTGCACCCACACTTCCTTGTACACATACATGTTCTGCGACGGGTAGTACGGCAGGTCGCTGGTGCCACGGCTCTGCATGCCCACCGGCAACGTGCCCACCATGTCACCCGACGACACGCTGTACTGCTGCGCCCAGTCGTAGCCTTCACCATACATGGTGCTCTGGCTGAACGGATTGCGCCCCACCACCCACTCGGCCTGCCGCGTGGCGAGTTCGAGCCCCTCGCGATCACCGCGCATGCGTGACGCTGCCGACAGGCCCTTCGCCTGCGACAGCAGCACGCCGTAGTTGCCGCGACGCTGAAACCACACGGGGAATGTGCGCAGATACCAGCCGTCACCCATCGACGTGCCGGCCCGCACCTGTTCGGCGTATTCCTTGCGCGACTCGAGATAGCGACCGCCCGAATCGGGCACCTGCACGCTGTCGGCCAAACGATACACGTACGCGGGCAACACCTCGTACGGCGCCGTCACGCGCGACGACTGCTTCTGGTATTCGGCGTAGCGCACCACGGTCGCATACCACGACATCCAATCCGTGTGATCGGGCAGCGCGTCGATGAGTTGCGTGAGGGCCACCACCGGCGCCTGGTCGGCAGCGCGGTGGAACTGGTGAAAGATCGTGTCGCGATCGGGGCCGGTGTAGAAGAACCCGGCCAGCGGCATCGTGCTGCCCACGCGTGCCACCTGCTGCGACGCCATCACGGTGCGCGCGAGCTCCACGGCCTTGTCGCGATACTGGGCCTCGCGGGTGGCACGCCACAGCTCGATCGACGCCGTGATACCAATGCCGGCCAGCTCCATGCGCGACGCCGAAAACGCCGGCGTATGCCAGGTGGACGGACCTTCAATGCCCACGATCGCGTGCTTCCAGTCATCCCGCGCAATGCGCAGTGCTTCCGCGGCGCGCACCGGATCACGCGTGCGGAGCACCCGCGCCGCAATCGCACCGGCGGCGGCCGCGATGTAGTTGGCATTGGGGTTGTTCTTCGCTTCCACGAAACGATCATCACCGTCACCGGCAATGTTGTTCGACCAGAAGTTGTGCGCGCCAAAGCCCACGCGATATCCGCCGTCGAAGCGCACACGCAGCACCCAGTCGAGTCCCCACGACGCTTCTTCGATCAATCGATCCACCAGCGCGGGATGCTGCCCCTGGGCTGCCAATCGTTCGGCCAGGGCGAACATCGCATACGAGCCTTCGCCGGTGTTGATCACGCCCTGCGACAAGTCGCCCGCGTCGTGCCAGCCCCCACTCATGGTGAGGCGCTTGTCACCCAGCGTGGCAAACCAGTCGAGATGATCGATGCCATGCACACCCGGCACGTCGAACCCGCAGCGGTTGCCGTAGTAGAAGTTGAGCGACTTGGTGATGGACGGCAGCCACGCGGTATCGCTCACCACGAACGGCTTGCTGATCTGTGCCCCGGCGCGCAGCACATAACGCCCTTCAGCGGTGAGTTCGGAGAAGTCGAGCTGCTGATGTGTGCCGGTGGGTGTGGTGATCTGCTGCATCGGCTTGCGCAGCACGGTCTCGCCAAACGCGATGTCGCCCACGCGCACCACATCGAAGTGCGTGCCGGTGAGCCCGTTCGCGATGGCCGACTTGCGGCTGTCCAGCTGATAGCCGCTGTGGCTGAACGCAAACTTGCCCGACCCGACGCTCCAACCGGTGTGCACATCGGCGTCCACCTTCTGCAGTTCGATACGACCGATCTCGAAGCCCACCCGATCGTCGGGATTGGCGATCATGCGATTCACGAAGTAGCCGATCTCGAGCAACGTGACCCGATCACGCGCCAGTGGCTCAATCTCCCACATCACCGGCTGCCACCCCTGACGGGCCAGCGTGACGAAGTGCGTGCCTTCACGATTGTAGCGATCGGGCACCTTCACCGATCCCGCACTGTGCATCGCGATCTGCAGCGGCAGCACCGGCACGCCCACAAAGTCCGGCTTGATCCAGATGACGATCCGGTTGTAGCCGCTCCAGTCTTCATTGGCCACCGCGCGCCGCAGGTTCACCGCGGGCAGACGCATGCGCTCGGGCAGATTGGGCGGCCGATGCAACTGCATGTCCACGCGCAGCGCCCGCATATCGCCGAGGCGTGGCGCATCGGGAAAGGACATGGTACCGGCGCCGGAGAACTTCCAGTTGGCGGGCTGCGTCATGTCATCGAGCACACGACTCGCATGCACCGGCTTGGCCAGCCAGCCGTATTCGGCGGAGTTGGTGAAGTCGATGGGCAGCATCGTGCGCGGCGGGGCCGCGGACTGCGCATCGAGCACTCCGGCCAGAAAAACCTGCCCAACCGCGCTCATCGCGGCGAGCCCAATGAAAAATCTCCGCAGCATGTCCATAGGAGCGAAAACATGGACGGCTGCGGAGATTTTTGCGAGACGACCGCGACAGACAGCGCCGATCAGATGCACCGACCGGCGATGTCTGACACCCTTACTTGAAGCGAATCCCGTTCGGCGCGACAGACCCCTTGGTGGGCACGAACGGCTTGGCGGCCGGAGCCGCCGGACGTGACGGACCACGGTTGCCGGGGCGTCCACCATCCCGCGTGTTGCGGTTGTTGTCCTGCACATCGCGGCGCGTGCCACCTTCGCCCGCGCTCCCTGCGCGCGCGCCGCTGGTGCCGCCATCACTGCGCATGCTGAGCGCGATGCGATTGCGCGGCAGGTCGACGTTCTGCACGGTGACCTTCACCTTCTGCCCCACCTTCACCGCGTCGTTGGGGTCCTTGATGTAGCGATCGGACAGCTGGCTCACGTGCACCAGTCCATCCTGGTGCACGCCGATGTCCACAAAGGCGCCAAACGCCACGATGTTGGTCACCACGCCTTCCAGCACCATGCCCGGCAACAGATCACTGGGCTTCTGGATGTCGTCGCGGAAGGCAGGCGGCTCGAATGCGGCACGCGGGTCACGACCGGGCTTCTTGAGCTCGGCCGCGATATCTCGCAGCGTCGGCATGCCCACATCGTCACTCACATACTTGGTCAGCTCGATGCGATCGACCAGCGTGTCCGACCCGATGAACTCGGTCACGTTCACGCTCAGATCCTTGGCCATGCGCTCCACCAGCGCGTAGCGCTCGGGGTGCACTGCACTGCTGTCCAGCGGATGCGCACCACCGCGCACGCGCAGGAAGCCGGCTGACTGCTCGAACGCCTTGGCGCCCAGTCGCGGCACATCCTTGAGATCGGCGCGCGCCTTGAAGCCACCCTTGCTGTCACGCAGCGTCACGATGGCCTGGGCCAGTGACGGACCGATGCCGGCCACATAACCCAGCAGCGCGGCGGATGCGGTGTTCACTTCCACACCCACGCGGTTTACGGCGCTTTCCACCGTGTCGTCGAGTCGCTGCTTAAGACGCGACTGGTTCACGTCGTGCTGGTACTGCCCCACGCCGATGCTCTTGGGGTCGATCTTCACCAGTTCGGCCAGCGGATCCTGCAGTCGGCGCGCGATGCTCACCGCGCCACGCAGCGACACGTCGAGCTCCGGAAACTCAGCGCGGGCCAGATCACTCGCCGAGTAGACCGACGCGCCGGCTTCGTTCACCACCACCACCTGCGGACGCGGCGCGTCCATTTCGCGCAGCGCGGCCTTGGTGAGCGTTTCGGTCTCGCGGCTGGCCGTGCCATTGCCAATGGCGATGAGCTCAGGCTTGAAGCGCTCCACCATCGCGCGTACCGCACCGGCAAACCGGTCTTCCTGGTGCAGGTACAGCGTGTCGGTGTGCACCAGTGCGCCCGTGGCACTCACCACCGCCACCTTCACGCCCGTGCGGAAACCCGGGTCGAGACCAATGACGCGCTTTTCACCAGCCGGCGACGCCAGCAGCAGCTGCTCCAGGTTGCGGCCGAAGATGGTGATGGCTTCATCGTCGGCGCGTGTCTTGAGCTCCACACGCAGTTCCACTTCGATGGCCGGCGCGAGCAGGCGCTTGTACGCATCGGCGGCGACCAGCGTGAGCTGCTGCGTGGCCTTGCGGCTGCCGATTACGTCCCCGGCCAGGCGCGCATTGATGTCTTCCACCGGCGCTTCGACACGCCACAGCAACTCGCCTTCGGTCTCGCCGCGGCGAATGGCCAGCATGCGATGGCTGGGAATGGTGCCCAGCGACTCCGAGAACTCGAAGTAATCCTTGAACTTCGATTCGTCGCTCTTCTTGTCGGTGAGCACGCTGCTCTTCACCACACCCTTCGCGCGTGTGACTTCACGCACCCAGCCGCGCACCACGGCGTCTTCCGCCACCTGCTCGGAGATGATATCGCGCGCGCCCTGCAGCGCCGCATCGGCGGTGGGCACTTCCGACGGCTTGCCGTCCACTTCCGGCAGCACGAACTCCGCTGCCTTCGTCGCCATATCGGCATCGGTGAGTGCACCGTCCCACAGCGCCTCGGCCAACGGACCGAGACCACGCTCACGCGCAATCATGGCACGCGTGCGGCGCTTGGGCTTGTACGGCAGGTAGAGATCCTCGAGCGCCTGCTTGGTGTCGGCCGCGAGAATGGACTTCTTCAGTGTGTCATCGAGCTTTCCCTGCTCCTCGACGCTCTTGAGGATGGCCGCGCGGCGATCCTCGAGCTCCGTGAGATACTCGGCGCGCTCACGCACATCGCGGAGCTGCACTTCATCGAGACCGCCGGTGACTTCCTTGCGGTATCGGGCAATGAAGGGAAGAGTCGCGCCCTCGGCAAAGAGCGTGAGGGTGCGCTGAACCTGTTGCGGGTTCAGCGAGAGTTCAGTGGCGACGCGCGCGACAAGCATGGCGTCGGTGGTCGATGCGGCGGGGGCTGTCATGGCGTCAAACTAGGGCCGCATGCGCGCGAAAAGGAGGACTTGAAAAACGGCCCTCAGTCGCAGCCAGCCACCGCACTTTCCCACAACACGCGCCACGTCCCGGCCTTGCGCGTGAGCACGGCTGCGCCGAGCGCCACACCATCGTCCCGACCGAACAGCAGATGCAAGTCCGACGAGCGCGCCGTGCGGAATGCGAGCAGCGGCTCCGCCACCACGAGCTCTTCTTCGTGACCAGCCGCACGTTCATGCCAGGCCACGTTCCATGTGGCGGCATCGGACGAGCCGGTATTCACGACGATGACCAGGCGTTCTTCTTTCGGCGCGTCTTCCTGGTTCACACGGCGCACCAACGTGGCCACCACAAATCCGCTGTCGGCGCTGGATGTGCGCCACGCGCGCAGTACCACATACGGCAGTGTGCGGAATGTTCGGCTGGTGTCGTCGGGCAGCCCCGAGGCGAGGCGCGTGAGGTCGGCCGCGAGACGCGCGGAATCCCGCACCGCGAGCCCCTCGATGGAGTCGAGCGGTACCGGCGTGACCCGGCCCGCCATGAACGCCGCTGTCCACGGGGTGGCCACCGATCCGCCATCGATGGCGAGGCGCGCCACCGGCCAGGCCGTGCAACCCGGCTCGGTCTTGGGCGCCGCTTCGACCGACAGCAGGGCGGTCCCAATCTTTCCACCGCGGGCAAAAAGTTCGATCCGGCGATCGTCCATGACCGCCCCGATGCCGGCCGTATCGGCGACCGTGAGCTCGGTGGCTTCCGGGCGCAGCAACGAACCGGCCACCATGCCCCCGTCGACCGTGGGCAGCACCAGCAGTCCGCCGGCCGATGGGTCCCAGCCGCTGTTGGCGATGGCCACATCGCGGTCGGTGCCGGTGGTGGTGCCGGTCGACGTGGCAGTCGAGTCGTCGGGGGACGCCGAGCGTGAACGGTCGCACGCCACGAACGCAGCCGAAAACAGTGTGAGGAGCAACGCGGCGGGACGCGCTGCACGCCATGTGCGCATCATGGACTGGTACCGAACTGGTGGAGTGATCGCGGCCACCGCACTGGACAGCCGCGATGCCGATCCTGACGTTTCCGGATCGTCGTCTCAATCTGCCGCAACGGGCGCGAAATGGCAGCAGTGAACGTGCCGAACGCCCCAACTCCGGATCGTGTCATGGCTGCAGCTGCTTCCCCTGCCCCTTCATCGTCCCGTGGCGTGCTCAACGCACTGGGGCTCCATCGACCGGAGCTGCGGGCGTGGGCGATGTACGATTGGGCAGTATCGGCCATGCAGACGGTGATCATGACGGCCGTCTTCCCGATCTACTTCATTTCGGTAGCTGGCGATGGCCGCCCGCCGGAAGCCGCCACGCAGGCACTGGCCAACGCCAACACCATCGCCGCCGTGTTCATTGCGGTGCTTGGCCCCATCCTCGGCGCAATTGCCGACTACAAGGCCGCCAAGAAGCGATTCCTGACCGTCTTCATGCTGATCGGCGTGTTCAGCACGCTCGGCATGTTCTTCATCATGCAGGGCGACCTGTTGCTCGCCTCGACGCTGTTTGTGCTGTCGATGGCCGGTGCGACGGGCAGCATGACGTTCTACGAATCGCTGTTGCCGCACATTGCCGATGAACGGGAAATCGATCGCGTGTCGACGGCGGCGTACGCGATGGGTTATGTGGGTGGCGGCGTGTTGCTGGCGCTCAATCTGGCGTGGATCACCAACCCGGGACTGATCGGGCTGCCGAGTGGCGAAGGGCTGACGCCGTCCCAGGCCACGCTGCCTGTGCGTCTGGCGTTTGTGTCGGTGGGTATCTGGTGGCTGCTGTTCAGCCTGCCCGTCCTGCGCCGCGTGCCCGAACCCCAGCGCGCGCTTGAGGCGGACGAAGGGACATCGGCCAATCCGTTCGCGGTGGCGTTCACACGACTCGGAGAAACGTTGCGGGAACTGCGGCACTATCGGCAGGCGTTCCTGGCGATGCTGGCCTTCACCATCTACAACGATGGTATTCAGACCATCATCAAGATGGCCACCGCGTATGGCACCGAAATCGGCATTGAGCGGTCGGATCTGATCACCGCCATTCTCATTGTGCAATTCGTGGGCATCCCGTTTGCGTTTGCTTTCGGGTCGCTGGCGGGCAAGCTGGGCGCCAAGCTGTCCATTCTGCTGGGGCTCGCGGTGTACACGGGCATTTGTGTGTTCGCCTACGGCATCAGCACCGCGCGTGAGTTCTACATCCTGGCCATTCTCGTAGGCATGGTGCAAGGCGGCACACAGGCGCTCAGCCGCTCGCTGTTCGCCAGCATGGTGCCCAAGCACAAGAGCGGCGAGTTCTTCGGCTTCTACTCCGTCTTCGAGAAGTTCGGCGGCATTCTGGGCCCGCTCATGTTCAGCATCGCCATCGGACAGACGGGCAGCAGCCGCAGTGCCATCCTGTGGGTGATCGGCTTCTTCGTGGTGGGCGGTGCGCTGCTGATGCTGGTCAACACCAAGGAAGGCGAAGCGATGGCGCGCGAAGCCAACGCGCGCACGCACACGGCATAGGCACAGCGTTCAGACCCGTGACCGTGCCGCACGAGCCGCCCTCGCCGCTCTACACGTTGCTCAAGCCCATCGCCGGCGTGGCCCTGCGCTGGTACTACCGCAGCATCACGGTGATGGGCATCGAGCGTGTACCGCGCGAAGGCCCGTTGTTTCTCGCGGTGAACCATCCCAACGCCTTGGTCGACGCGCTGGTGGTGGGATGGAGCATGCCACGCCGCGTGCGCTTCACGGCCAAAGCCACGATTTTTGCCAACGCGATGGCGGCGCGATTCTTCACCGCGGTGGGCGTGGTGCCGCTGCGTCGCGCGTCAGACGAACACAAGGCGCTGGGCAGCGACGCACCCATCGATCCGACACGCAACGTCGCCGCGTTCGACGCAGTGGCAGAGGCTCTCGCGGAGCAGGCGGCCGTCGTCGTCTTTCCTGAAGGCAAAAGCCACGACGATCCGCACCTCGCACCATTGCGCACCGGGCTCGCGCGCATGGCGCTGCATGC
>NZ_DASWXE010000185.1:0-44397 GCF_036405635.1 Gemmatimonas sp.
GTCAAAGCCGACGGTGCCAAGACCCGCACTGGTCTTGTCACAGGTGACGTTGAACTGCTTGGAGCCGTACTTGAGCTTGCCCACGTCGGAGAGCTTCACGAAGCTCGTGCCGGCGTAGTTGGCCTCATAGCCCACGATGCGGTCCACTTCGGTGGCGTGCGCGACGATCTCGTGAATCGTGAGCATCGCGTGCGACGGCGAGAGAATGAGGTCCTTGAGGCCACTCGAACCCAACGGCTTCGCGGTGCACATCTCCACCGCATCGGTCGCCACTTTTTCGGCCTGATCGAGGAAGTCGCTCTTCTCGGCGAACTCCCAGCCGCCAGTGCCCGCCTCACCCGAGTAGTTGCGTGTGCGCGTGACTTCACCGACGCGCGCCGTCACCGAGAATGTGGGCGTGGTGGTGAACAGCTCCTGCTCGATGTACGAGCCTTCGCTGCTGGCGTAGTAGCGCCATTCATAGCCATGGTTGCACGCCACGTTCACCGCAGTCACGCCCTTCACGGCCGCCGCCTTGTCGGCGATGGCCTGCGCCCAGGCCTGCTTGTCCGTGGCCGACACTGATGTGGGATGCTTGAGCATCGGCGTGATGTAGTGCTCCTGATACGGCTTCACTGGCGCGAGCTTCATGTCTGCCTTCTTGGCGATGGCGCTGGCCTTCGCCACTTCGACGGCCACGCGCGTCACGCGACGCAGTTCGTCTTCGGTGAGGATGGGGCTGGATGCAAAGCCCCACACACCGCTGTGGATCACGCGCACACCAAAGCCACCGGGCTGACGCTCGGCGTCGGACGGAATGCCCTGCACGCGGCGCCCACCACCACGCCCACCTGGGCCACCACCGCCGCCACGACCACCACCGAAGCCACCGCCACCGGGACCCGCGGGCGCACCACCGGGACGGATGTTCACCGTGGCACCAGGCAACATGGACGTCATGGTGAAGCGCACATCGGTGTAGCTGCAGCCGGCCATCTTGCCTTCGGCCAACACGATGTCGGCGAGACCCTTGAAGCGGGTTTCGAGCGGACGGCCCTGCGGCGAATCAGCGAGCACCTGACCGAACAAGTCACGCGAATACAGCGTGAGCGCGGCACCGGCTCCGAACTTCTTCAGAAAATCACGACGGGAAGAGCTCATGGGAGGATTCTGTCGAAGAAAAAGTAGGGAGTCGGTCAGACCGCAGGAGAGACGGACGTCATGTAGAACTCTTCGATGCGCACCGGCGGCACCAGCGCCGCATTGCTGCTGTCGAAGGATTCACCGAGCAGCATCGGCACGGGCTTCCCCACGAGCGTGACGTTGTTGTAGCCAACGAGTGGGGACATGTTCCAGCGGAAGTTCTGCACCGGTCCGACGATCTCGCCGTTCTCGATGAGAAAGAGACCATCGCGTGTCATGCCGGTGTTGAGCAGCGGCTGCTCTTGCGACGGCACGCCGCGGATGTACCAGAACGAGGTGACGAGCAGACCGCGTCGCGTCTGCTTGATCATGTCCTCGACGGAGAGGTTGCTGCCTTCCTGCACGAGACTCTGGTTGGTCGTCGCGGCCGCACCGGTACCGAGCGTGCGCAAGACACCGTTCTCCACCCACGTCACCGGTGCCGATGGCTTGTTGTCGGGGCCAAACGTGGACTGGCGCAGCACCTGATTGCCGATGTCGCTCTTCAGCGTGAAGAGATCGCTGAAGATCTTGTCGCCCGGCTTCTTGCCGCGCATGAAGCTGTCGGGGCCACCGATGCCACCGAACATGCCACCGCCACCTCCGCCACCACCACCGCCGCCGCCGCCGCCGCCGCCCGGTGGGCCGCCCGCAGCACCGTCGGGACCACCACCTCGCGCCGCGAAGATACCCGTGACCAGCGACAGGAAGCGCGCATTGGCGCGGGACTCGAGAATGACGGTGTAGCGACCCGGCTCCAGCGCTTTGGCATTGCGGCTGCGCAGCGCCTTGTCTGACGCGCGCTCGGTGAGTGCCTTCACGTCGATCATGCTGAAGTCTTTCACGCCACCGATCGCCGCGAAGCCAGAGCCGCTCCCGTCCGCCATGCGGCATGTGAGCACGAAGCCCATGTCGGCCGAGCGATAGTAGGCGAAGAGGCCCTTGGAGTTGGCGGTGGCATTTGCCAGATCGTTCTTGGGCATGTAGCCCGCGCCCACCACTCCGCGTGATGCGGCAATGTCGATGCTCTCCTTCACCATGCGCCCCCGTTCAGCGGGACCGACGCTCACCATGTTCGGCAGTGCCGAATCGATGGGGATGTAGTCCTGTGCGCCGAGCAGCTCCGGCAGATTCTGCGAGTCCTGCGCCGCCTGCGCGTCGGCCATGGCCTCGGCGATCATCGTCTTGAGACCCGCGTCGGAGGTGTCGCGTGTGCTCGACGTGCCGACCTTTTGTCCGACCCGCACCGTGACGTTCACGTTGAGGTCGAACTGGACGAGGTTGGTGGTGATGGACGAGTTCGCCCATCGGGTGCCGGAACGTTCACCGCCGGTGAACTGCACCTCGACGGCGTCCGCCTTTGCCATGTCGATCACCTTGTCGGTGATGGCCTTCACTTGATCGCGTGTGTACATGCGCGGGTTACGCGGGGAAGAAAGGGAGTGCTGGGACGGGACGAGTCAAAATCAGGGAGAGCCGCGACGCCTACGTAGCCACCATTCCGTCCCAAATGCGAGGGCCAGCGGCACGATCCACCAGCCAATTCGCATGGGGTGCCACGGGGACGGGCGACGGCGATCGCCGATGGCCTGGGTGATGAGTGCGGGCAGGGAGTCGATGCCCTGGCCGGACAACATGCGTCCGCCCCGCGACTTCGCCCAGGCTGCCAATTGTTCGGTGGTGCGGCTGTCGGGGAGTTGCTGGCCATTGTCCACCAGCACCGGCGAGAAGACGGTGTCGCCTTGCCATGTGGCACGCAGGAGCGCGACGGGCGGGTTGGCGCGGGTGAAGGCAGGCCATGTCACGCGCCATGTGCCGGCCACGTTCGTCGGCAGGAGGCGCACCGATACGGTGTCGCCGGCGTGAGTCAGTCGCACCAACGGACGCTCGTTCCCCGATGCGCCGGATGCATTCGTGCGCAAGAGCACCGATCGTGGCCAGGCTTCGTCTGCCGGTGCCGCACTGATTGCGAGCAAGGGCGTGCGTCGGGCGGCCATGTCGGCAATCAGGTCGCGCCAGGTGGCGTCGAAGGTGGAGCGTGCCGCATCACGAAATCGCCACGCGTCGAAGGCGCCGTGCACCAGCAGCGTGCCGCGGCCGTGAGGCACACGCCACGCTACGGTGGATTGTGTACCGACTGAAGCGCCAGCCGATGTCGTGGCGACCGCTTCGGCGTCGTGGGGCATGACCAGCGGCGTGGCCACCGACGTGGCGAGCAGGTGCACCGAATCCATCGCCGTTCCGGGGGCGCCGGCCTGACGCACCACTCGCGGTGCGTTGGACGGCAGCGGTGGCAGCAGGCGCCATTCACGAGCCTGTACGAGCGCATCGAGACCAGTACGTGCGGCGGCGAGTGAACCGCCCGGCGCCAGGTGATCGGGGAGCAGCACAACGGCGACACCGTGAACCGTAAGCAGCCGGTCGAGCGCGTTGACATCGGCGGCGTTCAAGGCATCCGGCGCGCCGACAACCAAGACGTCGGGGAGCGGCGTTTGTCGTTCCACGGCGGCGAGCGATCCCGGGGCCAGCGTGGTGGCGCGGCTGACCTGCCGGGATGTGACAACGCGACTGCTCACACGAAAGCGTGCGTCACGCTCGACGGTGCGTCGCACGAACGTCGACAACCAGGATGGCCGTGGGTCGTACACCAGCACGTGCCACGGTTTGGACTGGATGTGCAGTGCGTGCTGCCAGTGCACAGTATCAGCGCCCTCGACAAGGCGCATGTCGAGCACCTGCGTGCCTTCACGGATTGGCACATAGGGCAAGGATACGCTCGCGCGCGCGCCAGCCGTCAGGCTCACCGACCGCTCGACAACCAGCACGCTGTCGTCACGCACTTCCACACGAACGCGCACCGAGTCGGCGGCATTCGCTGGTGCGATCGTTGCGGCATCGCGGGCCAGCCCGGTCTCCAGCACGATACGACCATCGAGTGTTGCAACATTGGGTGCCCGCCAGCGCTCGACATGCACACCGCGGGTGGTGCCGACGTTCACCACGAACGCAACCGATGTGTCTGCTGTCATTGCCGTAACATTCGTGGGCAGCGCAGCGCCAACGGTCACCTGCGCATCGGCTTCAGGCGCCGGGCCGAAGATCACAGCCGCATGTGGTGCGAGCGCTGCGTGCACGCGACTCAGCTCTGGGGCATACCGACTGCTGTCGGCAGACCATACGGCGACCACTGGTGGCACCGATCGGGTGATCGTGAAGACTGGGTCGATGATGCCCAGGAGAATGATGACGATCGCCACCATCCTCGCCGCCTGTTCGCGCAGGTGCCGGGTCGTGCCGGGTGTATCGATCACGGGGGCGTGCTCCGGTTGCGACTGCGCCCGAGCTCCTGCTGAATGTCGCGCACGAGGCTGGCCTCGTCCGCGGGCCACTGGCGACGGGACAATGTGGTCAGCCAATCCGAAAGGCCCAGCGTCGCCGAATCTAGCGCGGTGCGTGCGGCTCCCGAATTGCCGCCTGCCTGCTGCAACCAGCCCGCGATGCGCTGCGCCCGTGCATTGCTTGCATCCAGCTGCAATACCCGCAGCGCGAGGCTGTTGTACGATGGGCCCGTCGTGCTGTTGCCGCGCGCGCGTACCTGATCGAGCACATCGCGAACGGCCACACGCTGAGTCTCCACCTCGCCGACTGGCGTGGGGCGAGTCTGGCGGGCGATGCTGTCGAGCGATCCGGAAAGGCGCCGTGAGAAGTCGAGCGCCTCCCGCTGCGTGAGCGCCCGCATGAGGAAGCGCTGCCGGGAAAAGGCTTCCTGCAGATTGTTGAGCGCGGTCTTCTCGTGGCGTAGCGCGGTCGCGAGATCCTGATCGCCGAGTGTGAGTGCGGCGCGGCTCATCGCACGAATGGCGGTAAGCAGTGCGGTGCGCCCGCGGTTCACCATGCGACCAGCGGCCAGGTCACCTTCACTCTCCGCCTCGTGTGATTCGTCGAGATCGGCGATGCCGTTTTCATCAGCAATCATCGCCTGTTCGAACTCGCCGCCCATCATGAACACGAACTCGGCGCGTACCCGGCGCTGTTCGGCGGCCAACTGGCGGGACTGTTCTTCGACAGCCGGGCGGGGCAGCGACTTCTGGGCTGCGATCAGGCGTTCCGTCTTGAGAATGACCATCTGCTGGCTGACGGCATACCGGTCTTCATCCGGATCGAGCGCAAAACCCGCTGCGGCGATGCCACCGGCTGCCGCGCGCTCGGCGATGAATGCATCGGATTCGATGGGTGGTACACCCGGCCGTGCATCGGCCACACGCGCGCGGTAGACGACCAGGTCACCCGGCTCGCGCAGTAGTGTGTCGAGCGGCAGCGTACCGGTCGCGCGCCACGCGGTGAGGGCACTGCGCGTGACCTGCAGTGGAATGCGCGCTTCGTCAAAAGTGAAACGTTCACCCGAGCCAGACACCTTGGTGATGTGCAGTTCCAAGGTGCGGAGCCCGATATCATCGCTCGCTTCGATCGTGACCGCGAGCGGTGCGCGCGTGCTGTCCACGATCATGTCGCGCGCCGGTGCCGTGATGCGCGCCGAGGGCGCCGCATCCACCTGCATGGCGATCGCGATGAGACGCGGGTCGGCGGTGTTGCCTGATGAGGCGGGTGAGAGCGCAAGAAAGCCGTCGCGCTGTACGGTTGCCCGCCAGGTGAAGTCACCGCTTGCCGGCCGCGGGACGTGCACTTCACCGGAGTCGGTAGCCACGATCAACGAATTGCCTGTCGCGGCAGCGGTCACGACGATCGTGCTCCCTTCGAGCGCCTCGATGCGCGAGGGGTTGCGCAGTCGCTGCGTGGCGCGGCCGGTATAGGCCGGCGGGATCACGGTGACGTCGACGCGCGAGATGGATGCCGTTCCCGATGCGCGGGCAATGACGTTGCGAACGCTTCGGTCAGGGGCACCTGCGGGAACGGCTCGTGTAGCCACCACCGCCATCACCCACAACACCAGCGACACTGCGATGGCCCGACTCACGGATGTCCACGGAAGCAAGACCGGCACGTCGACCGCGGTGGCCAGCTGCGATGCACGATGGCGCAGGGTGGCATGGGCTTCGGCCGAAGCCAGGCCTGCGGGCTCCTGTTCGTCGGTAGCTTCGAGCGCCGTGAACAGCAGGTTGCGTGATGCGGGGATCAAGCGCTCCATGTCGGCTGCGGCGATGGCGCGTGTACGGCGCGCCCGCACGATCACGTAGCCGACAGCCGCCCCTGCAGCGCCACACAGAGCCGCGCGTAGCAGAGCCCACAGCACCGCGGCGACCGGCCCGGCGTGCGACGTCACCAGCGGCGTGACAATGAGGTGGCGCAGTTCCCACAGCACCGCAACATCCAATCCGATGGCCGCGCCCATGCCGGCGCTCAGCAACGCGCGTCGTGCACTGATGGTGTGCAGTAGCCGTTCAACCGATGCCACAGCCGAGGCGGATCGAGTCATGACCGCCGCCGCATGAGCCACTCCACACCAGCCAGGGCGAGTACGGCCGCCCATACCCAGCGCGCCCACGTCTCCGTGGAATGCCGATCGGTGACTGAGCCGAGGCCGATGGACGGGCCGGATGGCAACGATTGCCACTGTGAGATGGTGGCCGCGCTGTGCAGATCACGGTCGATGCCGTTGTGCGCGCGCAAAGCTCGGATGACCGGATTGTCCGACATCGCCAGCAGTGTGGCGGTGGCCAGCGTGGGTCGTTCTGCGGTCCTGACAATGACCACTGGTTGGCCGCCTTGCACCACACCCACCAGCACGGGCTGGCCCGAGACATCGAAATGCAACGGGAAGTGCAGAGCGGCAGGTGAGTGGCCGGTGCTGTCTGCCGAAGCTCCCGACCATCCATTCACGATAGACGCGATGGTTCGATCACTCGCCACCGCCAGCAGTCGTGCCACGGCGGGGGCGCGGCGGGGCGCTGCGATGGTGTCACCGAACGTGCCAATGTCGCTGACGGAGTTGCTGGTCAGCAGAGGATAGCGGAGACCGTTTGCCACAACCGAACGGTCCACTGACAGCACCACCGCTCCACCCAGGGCGTGCACCGCCGTCACTACCTCGTCGGTCGTACGTGCGTCCAGCCCGGTGATCCACTGCAGCGTATCGCGTGCGACACGGAAGTCGATGACGCCAGGACCCGCACTCGGTGAGGGTGGCTCGTGGATCAGCGTCACCCGCACATCGCCCGGGAGCGCGGCAATGTCGGCGGAATCGAGCGCGCTCACCGGAAAGCTGCTGCGCACAACCAGCGCGCGGGGCGATGGCCGCGTGCGCAACCAGGCCACCGCGCGCGACACTGCGGGGCGCAGGGCAAATGGTTCGGCGAACAACAGCAGCGAGTCACCAGTCTGCGACACATGATCCGTTGCGCCGCCGTTGGTGGAATTCTGCGGTGTCCGACGCTCGGCGATCATCGCGGTGGAAGCCGTCGCGCCGCCCTCAGCGACACCGGTACCGTCACGCGTTGGCGCGCCGCGTTTCACCCACAACGGCTGCGCCAACGCCAGTACCGCAGTGCCGAGTAGCAGCATACGCACGCACAGCAACGGCAGGTCGCTCAGCACCGAACGCCGTGTCGGGCGTAGTGGAGACGCGTCGAGAAAGCGCAGCGACGGGAACTCCACCGTGCGCGGTGGCCGTCGGCTGAAGAGGTGCACCGCAATGGGAATCGCGAGCGCGGCCAGTCCGGCCCAGGCCCACGGATTGAGCCACTGCATCATGCGGCAGTCACCGGCGGCTCAGGGCGGCTCACGGCGCACTGTGTTCATGCCCCGCCGCTCCGCGGGAACGGCGCAGCAGGTAGTCGCGCAACGCCTGTTCCGGTGCGTCGCCACAATCGAACAGGCCGTAGTCGATGCCTTCCTGCTGCGCGAACCGATGACAGCGTCCGAGAAATGCGGTGTGCGCCGCCGCGTAGGTGGCGCGCACTGCCGGCTCCACGAGACGTTCACTGCCCGACTCGAGGTCCCGCACGCTGACCTGCTCATCGAAGGACCAGGTGCGCTCATCAGGCGACAGCAACTGCAGCATGGCCACGTCATGGCCGCGTTGCACCACATGGCGCAACTCCCGCTGGGTCTCGGCTTCCTGATCATAGAAGTCCGACAACACCATGATGAGGCCCCGGCGCTGCAACAACTCCGCCGCGCGACCGATGGCGAGCGGTGGGTCCCACACACCGTTGGCAGTGATGCCGCCGAGTCGTGCCAGCAGCGCGCGCAGGTGCACACGGCCACTGCGTGCCGGCAGGTAGTGCATGGCGGCCTCGCGCGCATTGTCCGGGCGGGACAGCGTCATGAGACCAACGGCATTGCCCTGCTCGATGGCGAGATACGCCAATGCCGCGGCCAGCAGGATGGCGTAACGCAGCTTGGAATTTGCCGCGCCGCTTGGGTGGTCCATCGAGCGGCTGGTGTCGAGCACCAGCATCATGCCGACGTTGGTCGTCTCGCGGGATTGCCGCGTATAGAGGCGGTCGCTGCGCGCGTACACCTTCCAGTCGAGGTGCTTGAGATCATCGCCCGCGCGATACAACCGATGCTGATGAAACTCCGCGCCCGCGCCATTGAACGGACTGCGATGACCACCCACGCGCAGCCCTTCCACGACCACGCGCGCCGCCAGCTCGAGATCATCGATGGCGGTGACGAGCGTCGGTGGGAGACCGGACAGGTGTGTCTCCACTTCGGTCGACCTTACGGACGGACGGCGTCGAGCAACCGGCCGATCACGCGATCGACCGGTACCCCTTCCGCTTCGGCACGGTAGTTCACGAGCAGTCGATGGCGCAGCACGGGCAGTGCCACCTGTGCGATGTCGGCGTGAGACGGCACGACACGGCCATCGAGCAGTGCGGTCGCCTTGGCGCCGAGCAGCAATGCCTGACCCGCGCGAGGGCCGGCGCCCCAGCGCACCCACTCGCGCACCTCCGGCGGGCAGGTGGCATCGGCAGGACGCGTCGCGCGCACCAGTCGCAGCGCATAGTCCACCACGTTGGACGCGGCGGGCATGGCACGCACCAGATGCCTTGCCGACTCGAGCTCTTCGCCACTCGCCACCGGTGTCACCGCAGTGGGCGTGCCTCCCGTGGTATCGGCCAGAATGCGGCGCTCGTCGTCGATGTCCGGATAGTCGATCACCACGTTGAACATGAACCGATCGAGCTGCGCCTCGGGCAGGGGATGGGTCCCTTCCTGCTCGATGGGGTTCTCGGTGGCCAGCACGAACAGTGGGCGCTCGAGCGCATGCCGCACCCCTCCCACCGTCACCTGATACTCCTGCATCGCCTCGAGCAGCGCCGACTGCGTGCGCGGGGGCGTGCGGTTGATCTCGTCGGCGAGGATGACGTTGGCGAACACGGGTCCGGGGATGAACCGCACGTGGCGCTTGCCGGTGGACGGATCTTCCTCGATCACCTCGGTGCCGAGGATGTCGGACGGCATCAGGTCGGGCGTGAACTGGATGCGGCTGAAACGCAGGTGCACCGCGTCGGCGAGCGTCTTGATCAGCAGCGTCTTGGCCAACCCCGGCACCCCGCGCAGGAGACAGTGGCCACCCGCCAGCAGGCACGTCAGCACCTCTCGGCGCACCGCCCGTTGTCCGATGATGACCCGGCCGATTTCCTGGTCGAGCCGATGGGCCAGCGCCACGGCGGATTCGAACTGTGCGTCGGGTGTCGTCATGAGTCCGGCGAGGCGTCTCTGGAGCGTGAGCGGGTCGAAGGCGGTACGACGGCGAAACAGCTACAGCATGGGTACGTGGCGGGAGACGGAAGATACGCCGATGTCTGTCCGATGTCTGGAGGAGCGCCGCGCCGAGTGGTAACGTCGGTGCATGACGAACCGGAATCGCCTCGCCCTGCTGCTGTCCGTGATTTCACTCGCGCTGCTCTGGCCCGGGCTGGTTGAACCCGTCCTGACCATCAAGGCGACGATGGACCTGTTCGGCGTGACGCGGGAGCTCACCAACGAGACACGCAGTGTGGTGGGGGCCATTCGCAGTCTGCACGCCTCGGGCAACGATTTCGTGGCCGGACTGATCCTGCTGTTCAGCGTGCTGGTGCCGCTCACCAAGGCCGCGCTGCTCATCCCGATCCTCGCCCTGCGGGGTTCGCCGTGGTCGTATCGGCTCTTCGTCTTCGTGCGGGCGATCAGCAAATGGTCGATGGCCGACGTGTTTGCCGTCGGTATGCTGATCGCGCTGCTGGTGGCGAAGGGGACCGCCAACCTGTCGGCTATCGCGGGCGTGGGGTTCTACTACTTCACTGCCTACTGTCTGGTGTCCAACGCGGCGTTTCAGTTGCTGCAGATGGAGCGACCGCTCACCGGCGGTCGCTGACTCACACGCCGGCCCACCGTCGATTCAGCGTGGTGCCGGCGTCGCCTTGGCGGGCGTGATGCGAAACTTGGCGATGGGCTTGTTGTCGAGATTCACCATGCCTTCGATGACGCGCGCTGCCGACAAGGTGCCGTCATGCTCCAGCAGGCGATTCTCAGGTGCCGTGACCACGAAGCGCACGCGCTGACCCTCAGTGACCACCTTGCCGATTGGGCCCGAGCCCTGTCCCGGTACCATGGCCACGCCGCCCAGTGCGCCGTTGGTCTGCGTGAAGTTGTAGGTCACCGGTACCACGATGGTGCTGTCGCCCAGCGGAATCGTGGCTGTGCCGGACCAGGCGCCAAGCAACGCCGACGCATCACCAGCCTTGGTTGCACTGCCGGCGATCTTGGCCTGCGATTTGGTTGGCGCTTTCGCCTGGGCCTCGCTGCTGCGCGGTGCGACAACGACGATGGTGGCGAGCAAGGTGGCCAGTACGGTCGAACGGGGCATGCAAAAAACTCCGGGGCAGGGCGTCGAAGCCAATACACGAAAATTGTCCCGCAGTGCCCATGTCGGGAAAGGTCTTGGGACGCATGGCAGCGCGTGCGTGGCGCGTCACATGCGCAGTGGGGCAGATTTCCCTGCATGGCAGAACCGTTCAAGAATTTCATCAGTGCGGAACTCGTGCAGAGTGCCGCCAATCACCTGCAACGCACCGACGCGCGATTCAAGGCGAAGCCGTTTGTGGCGCGAGTGGTCCCTCAACTCGACGCGCTCGAGCTGAAAGCGCGGGCCATGTGTGTGGCCGACGCACTCTCCGATGCGCTGCCGCCGGATTTTGACGATGCGGCCACGCTCCTCGAGCGGGCGCTGGCGCCGGTGGGTGTGCGTGAAGACGCGCCAGCCATGCATCTCGCCAAGACGGGCTTGAGTGGCTGGTTCCTCTGGTCCGTCGGTGAATACGCGGCTCGGCGTGGTGTCGAGCACCCGGAACGAGCGCTGGCGTTCCTGCATGCGCTCACACAGCGCTTCACCGCGGAATTCGCCATCCGTGCGATCATCGTGGCGCATCCCGAGCTCGCGTATCGCACACTGGCCACATGGGCACATGATGACAGCGAGCATGTGCGGCGCCTGGTGAGTGAGGGCACCCGTCCACGATTGCCGTGGGGACTACAACTGCGTGCCCTGATTGCGGACCCGTCACCGTCGTTGCCGTTGCTGGAAGTGTTGCTCGACGACCGCAGCGAGTATGTACGGCGCAGTGTCGCGAATCATCTCAACGACATCGCCAAGGATCATCCGGCGCTGGTGGCGGAGTGGGTGGAACGTCATCTGCCAGGTGCCTCTCACCAACGTCGCGCTCTGCTCAAGCACGCCTGCCGCACGTTGATCAAGAAGGGTGACGCGCGGATCCTCGACGCGTGGGGACTGGGTGCGCGGTTCAAGGGCAGCGCTGTCCTGTCGCTTGCGCCACGTCGCATCACGCTGGGTGGTTCCACACAACTGACGCTGGAACTCACATCGTCGGCGAAGCAGGCGCAGTCGTTGGTGATCGACTACGTGGTGCACCATGTGAAGGCCGATGGCAGCACCTCACCCAAGGTATTCAAGGGGTGGTCGCTGACCCTGCCGCCGCGCGGTGCACGCACGCTCACTCGCAAGCACACCGTGAAGCCGATCACCACCCGTCGCTACTACGCGGGCGTGCACCGCGTGGAGGTACAGATCAACGGGACGGTGGTGGCCGAGGCGGAGTTCAGGCTGTCGCTGTAACGGTGTCGATCAGCTCGGCGTCTCTGCGCGCCAGGGAACGGGCGTGAGCGCCTGCTGCAGTGCGCGCACAAAGGCGGTGGTGCGCGCGCTGCGTCCCTTGCGTGGTCCAACCAGCGCAACGACGGGCGCATCGGGGAGAGTGTAGGCGTCGAGCAGCCGCACGAGGCGACCTGCGCGCAGGTCATCGGCGATGCTCCACTCCGAGCGCACGATGATCCCTTCACCGCTGAGGGCCCATGCGCGCACGACATCGCCGTCATTGCTGGCCAGCACAGGCTCGATGCGCACCTGAACCGCTGGGGCCCCACGTCGACCAAAGCGCCACAGCGTGACGTCCTCGTCGTTCTCCCGGAGCGCTATACAACGATGCGTCAGTAGATCGCGCGGCGCGTCCGGAGTGCCATGGCGTGCGAGGTACGATGGCGCGGCGCAGAGTACCCGATCGTTGGCCGCCAGCGGACGTGTCACGAACGACGATTCCGGCAGCTCACCGATGTGCACCGCCACATCCCAGGAATGGTCGGTGACCTTGCCCCGACGATCGGAGAGCATCAGGTCGATGGTCACCGCCGGATGTTCCTGCTGAAACGACGCGACCACTGGGGCGACGTACGCCCGCCCGAACCCGAAGGGGGCCACCACGCGCAGATGACCGGCCACGGCGCCGCCGCGGGCGGATAGCGTCTCCGTCAGCTCGGCGATGTCATCGGCGAGTGCCCGTCCACGCGATGCGAGCAGTTCCCCTTCGTCGGTGAGGGCGATGTGCCGCCCGCTGCGATCGACCAGGCGCACGCCCAGTCGGCGCTCGAGCTCCTGCAGGCGCTGCGTGACCGCAGAGGGCGTGACATCGAGTTCACGCGCTGCGGCGGCCAGCGACGGGGACCGCGCCACGGTGCTGAAGAAGTCGAGATCGGCGGTGGTGAGCATTCAGGTCAATCTACGTATGCCAGCGCGGATAGTTACGTCGCACCTTCATGGCTCAGCAGTGACAGTGACGCTATGTTGGGAGACCGCCGCTTCGTCCCCTCCGCCCCGGGCTCATGGCCAAAGACCTCATGCTGGACGCGGAACTGAAGCGCCGCGGCGAGCCTTGAGCGGGGTGAGCGACATGCCGCCGTTGCGCGCGCCGTACTTCAGCGTGCCCGATGGCGTGTGGGTGATGGAAAGACCCGCCGACATCCGGGTGATTCTGCGGGACGCGCGTTTCGGCATGCTTGGTGAGACCGCCATCGACCCGGCGGCCGTGGCCGAGGTGGCGGATCAGCCGTTCCGGTGGTGGCAGGCGTCGGCGAGTGCTAGTCTGCTCAACCCCAATGCCGAGGTCATTGATGATCTCGTGAATCAGTTGCGCGCGGCGTCGCAGGCGCTGGCCGCTGCCTTGGACGCCGCTGACCAGCGCGCGATGGGAGACGATCCCGCGGTCATGGACCTGATGGCCACCGTACTGCGCCCGTGGAGCCATGCGGTGGCGGCCCGGTTGCTGGATATCCCGTTGCCGGTGGTGGTGGAGGCCGAGCCGCTTGCCCGGCGGGTCTTCGAGGTGGCGGCACAGGTGGAAGATTCGACCGGCCTTCCTGCCGATGCGACGCCGGCGACGTTGGGGCTGCTGGAGCGCCTGGCTCCGTACCGCCGAGCCGATCGCCCGGGCGACGGGCTGGATATTCAGGCGTGGGTCGCGCTCACCCAGACGCTGCCAGCGCTCATTGCGGCCGGAGTGCTGGGACGATCGCCGGAGGGGGGCCATCGCCGTTGTCCGGCAGGAGCGACCGCTGACGTTCCCACGCGATCGGAGGAGGCGCGTCTGGCCTCCGCGTCTCCGGTGCGGGCGCTCTTCCGCACGGCGCTCACGGAGGTGGCACTGGGCGAGGTCGTCATCGCCCCGGGCGACCGGGTGATGCTCTTGGTGGCGCACGACCCGCAGTTCCTCTTCGGGGACGGCCGCCATCGCTGTGCGGGCGCGTCGCTGGTGCGCACCCTCTTTGGTGCGGCCATGGCCGTGTTCGATGCCTCCCCATTGGTGGCCAAAACCGACGTCATTACAGAAAATGACCATTTCCTCATACAGCGGGTCGATGGTCGGGCGATGCGGACCGTGGGTGTTCTTCCTGTGCAGCTGGCAGGGTCATTGTAAGTCACTTGTAAGCCATTTTCGGACATCCGGCTCTCAAGCCGTCCACAGGAATTCCGACACTGAAGTGAGTAAGCAGTACGCCGGCGCTGACGTCGGCACCGGCATCGCAGCGCGATGCCTTCTTCATCTCGGTTGGTTTTGTTCGTGGAGGTCTGTATGTCGCTTCGTTTGTCCAACCCGCTGGCTGGGCTGCGCGCGTTTCGTTTGTCTGCTGAATTGATCATTGCGGTTTCCTTGGTGCTTCTGATGTTCGACGCCGGTCGCCTGCAGGCGCAGACGTCGGCCAGTGCCAACGTGACGGCCTCGGTGTCGCAGCCTTTGTCGGTCAGCGCCACCAATGGCCTGGCGTTCGGCACCTTGTTCCCGGGCAACAACAAGACAGTGGCCGTCACGGATGCCGCCGCTGCCGCGTTCTCGATCTCCGGCGCTGCCAATGGCAACGTCAGCATGACGTTCAGCATTCCCACGACGATCACGAGCGGTGGCAATTCGCTCACCGTGGATTCCTGGGCCGCACGTCGCAACACGACGAACAGCGCCAGCGCGGGCACGGACTTCACGCCCAGCGCCTCGGCCACCCAGGCGGTGCTGAGCGGCTCGGGTAACCTGTACGTCTTCGTGGGTGCCACCGCGCACCCCGGCAGCTCACAGGCGGCTGGTGCGTACACCGGCACGCTGACGCTCACCGTCGTCTACTTCTAATAGCATCCGACGATGAAGATCCTCGCATTCAATGATCGAGTCCACACCAATGTGTGGCGCGCAGGTGAATGGGTACGCGACGCGATGCGGCTGATGCGGATTGCAGCGGGTGTGGTCGCCTTGGCGGCCACACCGCTGTCCGCGCAGTCGGTGTTGATCGCCCCCACCGCCATCATCATTGATGCGAATCGCCCGTCCACGGCCATCACGCTCGTGAACACCGGCACCGCTCCGGCAGAAGTCTCGCTGTCGTTCACGTTCGGACTGCCGGCGACGGACAGTGTTGGGAACATGCACATCACGCTGGACGAGTCCCCTGCCGACAGCATGCCGTCGGCGGTGGATTTTGTGCATGCATACCCGTCGCGGCTGGTGTTGCCGGCCGGCGGTCGTCAGGTGGTACGCCTGGTGGCCGCTCCGCAGCGCAAACTCGAGGCGAAGGAATACTGGGCTCGCCTCATCGTCACGAGCCGACAGGGTCGGCCGATGGCGGTGGGCACATCGACCGATGCTCCAGCCGATGCGCAGGTGGCGCTGGATCTTGAAGTGCGTTCGGTGCTGGCGGTGTTCTATCGTCCGGCGGGACTCTCCACGGCGCTCGACATGTCGGCGCCGAACACCCGTGTGGCGAATGGTCAGATCGAAACCCGTGTACGGCTGCAGCGCGGTGGCAACGCGGCGTTTGTCGGCTCGGTGTCGGCGGTGCTGCGTGACAGCACCGGCCGCGTGCATGGCAAGAAGGACATTCCCCTCGGCGTGTACTATGATCTCGAGCCGCTGATCACGCTCGGTCTCGCCTCGGTGCCGAAGGGGACTTACGAGCTCGAATTGTCCGCGCGCCCCGAGCGCCCGGATGTGCCGAACGGCATGCTGCTGCCCGCGAAAGTGGTGAAGCAGCGCACCGCGGTGGTGGTTCCCTGATGCCGGTGCTCCATCGCTGGCCCCGTACGCTGGCCTTGGTCAGCAGCCTCGTGCTGCTGCTCGGGCCTGTGCGTGTTGCCAGCGCGCAGACGCAGGTGACGGCCCTGAGCGGGCTGGATTTTGGTGCGATCATCAGTGGCACCACATCCACGATTGCACCGACGGCGGCGCAGGCCATGTCATTCCGCATTCGCGCGAACGTGGGCTTGAGTCTGGGTTTCACCATGACCCTGCCGACGGTGCTTACGCGCGTCGGTGGTGGGGCCACGATGCCGGTGTCGTTCTGCACGACCTGTGCGCGTTATCGGCTCAACAACACCAATCCTGCGGGCGGGGTGACGTTCAATCCCAATGTGGGTGTGCTCGCGTTGGTACTGCTCGTGGCGGGAGATGTATATGTCTGGGTGGGCGGGTCGACGTCGCCGCCACTCAACCAGCCTGCGGGCAACTATACGGGGACGGTCACGTTGACTGTCGCCGCAATCATCTGAGGCCACAGTGCCGGCCGCACGTCGTTCGGGAGTCATGCACCCGGCCAAACTCCTGATGGCAGGGGGGGGGCTCGCCGCGTGCGTGGTTGCCACGCCGGTCAAGGCCCAAGCGCCTGTGGGGGTGCTGGGCACACCGGTCGTCGCGGCGGTTGAGGAGACGGGGAACCGGCGCTACCTCGAGATCGCGCTCGAACTCAGCATCGAAAACGCGCACCGCGCGACCGTGTTGGCCCATCAGCAGTTCGATGGAGTGGTGCTGCTTGACGCCCGTGACATCCTGGCGCATGCCGGATGGCGCCGTACGGTACCTGGTGCGGCCGTCCGCGTGAAGCCGCATGCCAACTCTCCGGCTACCACGCTCTGCCGATCGGCCTTCGATCGCAAGGAGCCGAGCTGCTACGTGCCTGTCGCCACGCTGTCGACGGCGCTCGATGCGATCGTGGAAGTGGATCTTGCCTCGGCGGTGGTTGTCATCCGCGAAGCGAACCATCTACCTGTGGTGCGGCGCGCGAAGCTCCTGCGCGACAGCCGTCTGCCCAAAGCCGGCCGCATCACGTCGGACTCTTCGGCCATTCGCGTCGCCAATGATTCGTCGGCGTCGCAGCCGCCTGCCGCGGTGACGTTCGCGGCCGCACCGCCCATGCTCGTTGCACGCCCGGTGGGCGGTACGCTCGGCGTACTGCAGCTTGACTATCTGGTGTCGGCGCAGCATGGCATGTCGCGCAGCGGCTCGCTGAATGGTGAAGCCTTGCCGGGCGCATGGCAGTTCGGTTCGCTGGTTCGTGCTTCCACGCATATCGTCGGCGGCGACCTCGGTGTCGACGTGCGTCATGACTTGAGTGGTACGCACGTCGACAACACCACTTGGACGTTCCGTCCGCGTCCCGGTAGTTCACGTCCGATGGTCAGCCTGGGGGTGGTCGACGATGCGAGCCCGCAGCCGGTGCGCCTCGATGGTATCACGTTTGGTCGCCCGGTGCGCGAGACCTATCAGCCGCGGATGGTCTCCATCGCGAAGTCGGCGCATCCCGAGTGGAGCTATGTCGGCATGGTCAACGACCAGTTGATCAGCATGCAGCGCCTTGGTGATTCGAGTATGGCGATGGCCATCCCGGTCACCGGTGAGGCCGTGCGCTATGACGTGGTGGGATGGGGCGCCGATGGTCTCGAGCGCCGCTATTCGCGCATGGTGCACGCGCCGGCGGCCCAGCTCGCACGTGGTGATGTCCGCTACCTGGCCTCGGTCGGCCGTTGCACGGCGTCGATCACCCTGTTTGTCGCGGACAGTGCGCCGTGCCAGTGGCGCGCCGCCACCGACTGGCGCTTCGGCATTTTTCCGCGCTTCACCGGACGCGCGGGTACGACGTGGACCGATGGGCGCTGGCAGCCGTACGTGGGTGCCAATGCGCTGGTGGGCTCCTCCATCGTGCTGCAGGCGCTGTTCGGTGTCCCGCATGAAGGCGACGCGCTGTCGCGGTGGCAGGCCACCTGGAATCCGACGCCGTTTCATCTGCTCACCGTGAGCGGCAGCCGCTCGCTTGGACGGACGCTGCATTCGGCGCAGTGGCAGGTGGGCGTGCCGGCCATCGAGCGCCTGTCGCTGATGGGCATGTGGAACCGTGCGAAGGGCACCACGGACCAGCTCGATCTGGGACACCTGGGCCTGGTGGGGCAGGTGGGTGCGTTTCGTACGGAATTCTTCGGTCGCTACACGCGCATGCATCTGGGAACTCCGGGGCGCACGCCCGCCATCGTGATGGCGTGGGATGCGCAGAGCCGCCTGTCCACCCCGCTCGCGATGCAAACGATGGTGATGAACACGCCGTCGATCAGCACGCCGACGGCAACGAGCGCGAACCTGGTGGCGTCGAACAACAACGTCACAACCACGCGTTCGGTGGGTGTGGACGTGAGCGCGGCGCCCAAGTGGATGTCGACCGGCACGACGCAGTGGTGGATGCGCGGTTCGGTGTCCTTGGACAACCGGCAGAATGGCACCACCAGCCAGACCGGGGCCGTGCGCCTCGACCTGCGACTCAACGGTTCGCTGCCGCTGGCCGAGGTCGAGGTGGGTCGGTCATACTCGCAAGCGGAACGCAGTGGTCGGTGGATGGTGATGATCTCCCCACGCCTGCCGCAGGCGCGGTTGACCACCTCGGCTTCGCACAACACCGCCGTGGGTGACGTGAACGGTCAGCGGTGGACCGAGCGCGCGTCGACGATCACACAGATGGCGACGGGTTCGGTTGTGCTGAATGCCCGTGAGCAGAGCGTGCGGGCCACGGCCGACCGCGCGATTCGTGGTGGCGGCCTGCGGATGCGGGTGTACCTGGACCTGGACAACAACGGCCGCTACGACGAGAACGAGCCGGTATTGCCGCAGGTCAGCGTGATCGCCGGCAATCGCCGTGCGGATACCGACGTGTCGGGCCGAGCCGATATCCTCGGGCTGGCGGCCAGTGAGCCGGTCACGGTGCTTGTCGATTCCACCTCGCTGCCGCTGCCGTGCTGGCGCCCCATCTCGCAGCAATGGCTGGTGCAGGTGCCGTCGGCGGGCATTGGTGAGATCGACCTCGGTCTGCGCTACGGCGCTATTGTCGAGGGACAGGTCGTCATGGACCCATCGGGCACTGGTGTACGGCAGGGGCTGCCTTCCCGCCTGCTCGTCGCCAACGTCGAGCGCAATGAACGATTTGAAGTGGACGTGATGAACGATGGCGGCTTCTATCTGCTCGGTCTGCCTGCGGGACGCTATCGTGTGCAGCGCACGGCTGTGCCCGGTGGTGGCAGTGCGCCGTCCGTTTCACAGAGTGGAATATCCGACGAATTGGTCGTCCCCGCGCCACCGGCCGGGCTCGCCGCTCCTTCGATGTGCCAGATCGTGACGACACAGTTGCGTCTTGCATCCGTCCCACTCGCGCCCGCACGTTCCGCACCATAGAGTACCGGCAGGGATGTATTGGGGTCGTACACCCCGTGTGCCCGGTGCTCGAGGTAGGTGCCAATGAAGCGTTTGCTTGCCCTGATGGGAGTTGAGGATTTGGTGGAGATGCGATTGCGCCATCTCCACCGCGTGGCGTTGTTGTCCCTCGCCATCGTCGCAACCATCACGGTGTTTGGCGGTCTGGCGCTGGAGCGGGCGACGGGATGGGTGGCGCACACGCGCGAAGTGATGCGGCACGTGCGCTCGGTGCAGGCGCACTTGTTCGAGCATCAGAAGGTCGTGGTGCCAATGGCACCGCCAACGCCAGCGCCAACACCTGCTGCTTCGGTCGCCACGGCCTCGGTCGCTGCACCGCTCAGTCCGGATCTGTTGGCTGCGCTGGACTCCATGTTGATCCTGACCAAGGACAACCCCGCCCAGTATCGTCGGGCGACGGCAGTGCTCGAAGCCGTGCATCGGTGGAACAACGACATGCACCTGATGGCACGCGAGGGCAGTGCGGCAGCAGCTATCGAAGCGAAGCTGTTGCTGCAGCAGACGCTGCGGGAGTTTCAGGAAGAGGAGAATCGCCTGTATCAGGCGCGTATCTCCGTGGAGCGCCGCTGGCGCATCGCGCTGCTGATCACGATCATCGCGTCGCTGGTCGCGATCTGGTATGCGCTCACGCGATTCGTGCGCACCACCGTGCGTGAGGCGCGCGAGGCCCAGGAAGCGAAAGCCCTGCGTGATCGCACGGCCGACCGCCTCACGGTGCTGATGAACATCTCACCAAATCCGTTTGCCATTATTGGCGTCGAAGATGAATTGGTGTTGGTGAATACCGCGTGGCGCTCGCTCGAGCAGTCCAATGCGGCGGGCAGGGGGCCGCTGGGCAGCCTCGATCCCGGCTTCCACGCACCGCTGCGGGCCCTCATCGACCAGGCCCGCAGCACGCACGAAACCCAACGCATCGAAATCAACGATCCCTCCAACACGGTGGAGGTGTCGGGCATGCGCACGCCGCGTGTCTGGACGGCAACCGCCTACCGGGTGGACCACGGCGCCGATCTCGAGGGCGCGATCTGTCTGACGCTGGCGGATGTCACGTCCATTCGGGCCATCGAGCTGCAGATGCGGCAGACGCAGCGTCTCGAATCCATCGGACGCCTGGCTGGCGGTGTTGCGCACGACTTCAACAACATCCTCACGGCAGTAATCGGGTTTACCGATATGGCCACTGCCGAGGCGGGTGAAGACGGCCGACTGCGCGCCGATCTCAATCAGGTACGCAAGGCCGCTGATCGCGCGTCATTGCTCACCAGACAGCTGCTTTCATTCAGTCGTCAGCAGGTGCTGCACCCCAAGGTGCATGGACTTGGCGATGTCGTGCGCGATCTCGAACTCATGATCCGGCGCCTCATCGGGTCACACATCACGGTTTCGGTGCGCATCGCCCCGGACACGGGCAATGTGCACATCGACCTCGGCCGCATCGAGCAGGTGATTCTCAACCTTGCCATCAACGCGCGCGATGCGATGGGCGCCGGCGGTGGTGCGTTGACGATCGAAGTCGGCAATGCCACGCGCGAAGACCTGTCGGCGGCTCACGAACGCGGCGATACCCCTGCGAGTACCGTCGATGGATCGTTCACGATTCTGCGCGTGCGGGACACCGGCGTCGGCATGACGCCGGACGTGCAGCAACGCATCTTCGAGCCGTTCTTCACCACGAAGCCGGTGGGCCAGGGCACTGGACTCGGGCTTGCCACGGTGCTCAATGTCGTGCGCGAATCCAACGGATTCATCGGCGTGGAAAGTGCGCCCGGGTGGGGAACCACCTTCGAGCTGTTCCTGCCGCGCACCATGGAAGAGCCCGCGGCGATGACGGTCTCCACGGCGGCGCGGCGCATGCAGCGTCAGAGCGGCACCGTGCTGGTGGTGGAAGACGATCGCGACGTGCGCCAACTCACCGAGTATGTGTTGAGCGAGGCGGGCTATACCGTCCACGTGGCGAAGAACGGCGTGGACGCACTGGATATGCTCAAGCGCAAGGGCGACGAGATCGATTTGCTGGTCACTGACCTCGTGATGCCGGGCCTTGGCGGTGTGGACCTCGCCAAGCACGATCTGGTGACGTCACGCAATATCCCGGTGCTGTTCCTCACGGGCTACGCCGCCGACAACACCATGCGCATGACGGTTCTGCCCGCTGACGCGCATGTGATTGCCAAGCCGTTCACGCCGACACAGCTGGTTGAAGCAGTGGCTGCCGCGCTCTAGCGCACAACAATCGGCAGCTTGGGACAGCGATGGAAACGTCCGGCGTTCACGATACGAACGCCAGACGTTTTGTTCAGTTGGCGGTGATTTGCACGCCCACATTGCGGACGCTCACAATCGTCGACTGGGCCGAGACTGACGCGACCTTCTGCCGAATACGGGAAAGCGCCACGTCGAGCACGCTCGTGCCCGGGTCAAAGTCGTATCCCCATACGTCGGCGAGCAGCGTCGACCGTGCGAGCACTTCGCCTGGCCGACTCATGAGTGTCGCCAGCAGCTGATACTCCTTGCCGGTGAGCTGCACCTCTCCGTTCACGCCCGCGAGTCGGCGCGACTGACGGTCGAGCTGCAGGTCACCAACGGCGAGCCGATCGGGCAGCGTGTGCCGTCGCATCACCGCGGCAATGCGGGCGCGAAGCACCGTCGCCGAGACCGGCTTGTGCATGAAGTCGTCGGCACCCGCCATGAGTCCGTTCACGACAGCGTCGTCATCTGTGTAGCCGGACAGCATCAGGATGGCTGCATCGGGAGCCGCGAGCCGCAGCGATTGCACGGCTTCCGTGCCGCGGCCGTCGGGCAGTTCGAAATCGACGATGGCCACCTGGATGGGGACGTTGCCGATCATGGCCAGTGCGGCGCGCACGGAGGTCGCCACATGCACCTGCCAGCCATCCTCGCTGAGCAGTTGCGTGATCCACGCGACCACCGACGGGTCGTCATCAACCACCAGTGCTTCCATTGGCACCGGCTGAGAAGAGGGCAGGACGGGCATGCGATTCGGATTACGGGAGTGCGGCATTGATCACACAACCTGAACAGCAAACAACAGGCCGTTTCTTGCGCTCGCAAGTATCGCCGCCGCACGTATCAGTAGACTGACGGGTTCGCCATATTCCCCGCATGATCGAGACGATCGCCATCAGCGGATACCGGTCTCTGCGCGACATTCGTTTGGGGCTCGGTGCGCTCACCGTCGTCACCGGCGCGAACGGCACCGGAAAGTCGAGTGTGTATCGCGCCCTGCGCCTGATGACGCAGATCGCACATGGCCGGCTGATCAGTTCTCTCGCGGCGGAAGGTGGGCTGTCTTCCACTTTGTGGGCGGGCCCGGAAACCATCGGTGCGGCGGTGCGACGTGGCGACCATCCCGTGCAGGGCACGCGGCGCACGCAGCCGGTGTCACTGAAGCTGGGGTTCGCCGGCGAAGACTATGGCTACGCCATCGACATCGGTCTGCCCAAACCCAGTCAGTCGCTGTTCGCGCGTGATCCCGAGATCAAGGCCGAGTCGATGTGGTTCGGCTTGCGTCCTGGCCGGCACAATGTGATCGCCGAACGGAACGGCCCCAGTGTGCGTGTGCGCAACCGCGAGAACGAGTGGACGCAGGCGCTGACGTCCCTCGCGATGTGGGACAGCATGATGACGCACGCGGGTGACCCGCGCGAAAGTTCTGAGCTCATCGTCCTGCGGGACGCCATGCGCGACTGGCGTTTCTACGACCACTTCGATTGTGGGGCGGACTCGCCGGCGCGCCGCGCGCAGATCGGTACGCGCACACCCGTTCTGGCGTCCGATGGGCGTGATGTCGCTGCGGCCATCGAAACGATCCGTGAACTGGGTGACTATGGGGCACTCGCGGCGGCGATCACCGATGCCTTTCCGGGCGCCTCTCTCGAGGTGGCCACGCGCTCAGGCTATTTCGAGCTGGCGATGCACCAGCATGGTCTGCTGCGGCCATTGGGCATGAGCGAACTGTCCGATGGCACCCTGCGGTTCCTGCTGCTGGCGGCCGCGCTGCTTTCGCCACGCCCGCCGGCGCTGATGGTGCTGAACGAACCGGAGACCAGCCTGCATGGCGAACTGCTGCCGGCCCTGGCGCGACTGATCGCACGGGCGGCTGAGCGGAGTCAGATCATTGTGGTGTCCCACGCGCCGCTCCTCATTGGCGCGCTGGAATCGCACCGGGAGTGTCGCCGGATCACTCTCGTGAAGTCGTTCGGCGAGACGCGGGCCGACGGAGAAACCGAGCCGGCCTGGAGCTGGCCCAGTCGCTGACCGGAAGCGGGCGGAACACTGGGGCGGATGTGGGGTCGCTGGCGGATGGCCGCGTCACCTGCCAGCTTCGCGGGATCGACGTACGCGCCCCACCGGGTCCCACCCCTTACCGTCCCCCCATGCCCTCCATCCCGTACGAACAGCTTTTCGAGAACAGCGCCAAGTGGGCGGCGTCGCTGACCAAGAATGACCCCACGTATTTCGAGCGCCTCGCCTCGGAGCAGAAGCCGGACTACCTGTACATCGGCTGCTCGGATAGCCGTGTGCCGGCGAATGAAATCATGGGCGTCGAACCCGGCGATGTCTTTGTGCACCGCAACATCGCCAACGTGGTCGTGCACACCGACCTCAATGTCGGCTCCGTGATCGAATACGCCGTGGCGCATCTCGGGGTCAAGCACATCATCGTGTGCGGACACTACAACTGCGGTGGTGTGCAGGCCGCGATGCAGCCTCGTGACCTCGGGTTGCTCAATCCGTGGTTGCGCAACATCCGCGATGTGTATCGCATGCACGAGAAGGAGCTCGAGGCCATCCCCGACGAGAAGCGGCGGTACGAGCGTCTCATCGAGTTCAACGTGATCGAGCAGTGCATGAACGTGATCAAGACCGCCGTGGTGCAGCGGTCCTATCTCCATCACGGCGGCCCGATCGTACACGGCTGGGTGTTCGACCTGGCCAAGGGCAAGCTGGTCGACCTGAACATCGACTTCGAGGCGAGCCTCAAGAGCGTGCAGCGGCTTTACAACCTCGGGGCGGAACTGTCATCGACGCACTGAACCGATGCCCCTGCCGCGGGTCAGGAGGCATGTGCCACCACGCGCATCGATCCACTGACCCGCGACAGGCGGTCACCCTGCAGTCGCTGAACCAACGGGGTGTAGCCGTGGGCACGTGCCTGTACGAGCAGACGCGCGCGTGCGGCCGCCACCTCGGCGGTGTTGGCCTGAAACACGTACGCACACTCCGCTGCGAGCCACAACGCGGCATAGGCATCCTGGCTCTCCACGCGCGATAGCGTGGACAGCAGCCGGCTGCGGGTCATGGCGGCAGGCACCCGACGCGACTCGAGACGCAGCTGCAGGGCTTCCACCAGCTCGCGCCCCTGGAACCACGCGAAGCGGTTGTTCAGCATCGCCTCCACACGTTCTGCCAACTGCTCGGCCGCCGGCATCGAATTGAGATCGAGCTCGGCCAGCCCCGCGCCAGCGAGTGCGCCCACCTCGACATCGTGGTGCCCGATGTTGGCCGCCAGCAACGCGCAGGTATCGTAGAGCTCCAGCGCCGCCGCGGCATCGTTCTCGAGACGGGACAGGTGCGCCAGGTTGTACAGCGCCGCCAGACGGTAGCGATCGTGCTTGATCGATTCGAAATCGCGCAAGGCATCGCTGAACCGATGACGAGCCGATTCGGTACGCCCGGTTTTCATGAGCAGCACGCCCAGGTTGAGCGCGGCCACGCCACCCAGGTCGGTGGCGCGCAACTCGCGGGCAAGTTCGCACGCCGTGAGGAACGACACCTCGGCGGCCGGGTGATTGCCCGCACGATCGCACGCCGTGCCGATGTTGATGTGGCACCGCAGCTGGCCATGTCGATCGCCAGCCGACAGTGACAGGTCGAGCGAACGACGATAGTGCGGAATGGCAGCGGCGGGACTTTCCGTGAGCAGCACCGACCCAAGACGCAGGAGCGCTTCGGCCAGCACGGCGGGTTCATCCAATCGTTCTGCCGCGGTCACTGCTTCACGCGCCATGCGGTCTGCCTCGGCGATGGTCCCCGATTGTTGCAGCACCGAAGACATCATGATGCGCAGCGCGACTTCTTCGGCGTGATCGCCGGAGGCCAGCGCTTCGACGTGCAACGCGGTGCAGGCTTCCAGCACCGTCGCGTGATCGACCCCACGCTGCAGGCGCAGGCGTTCGCGCATGCGGCCAGTGGTGAGTGAACGGCCTGCCGCGGCGGTGGCGTGGGCATGCTCACCCAGTGCGCGGTCGCAATGCACCTCGGCCTGCGCGAGTTGTCCAGCAGCTTCGGCGACGGTGGCGAGCCGGAATTCGACATCAGCCTTGTCGGTTGCATCGTTGGCGTGTCGCTGTGCCACGCGATACCACTCGATGGCCATCTCGTACGCGAAGACCCGGTGCGCCTGGTCGCCCGCGACGATGGCGGCACTGAACGCATGCGATGACATGCCAGCCCGGTCGTAGTGTCGCGCCAGTGTGCCGGAATCGGCCGCCTCGCGTGTCGCGACGGCCTGCGCCACACGCGCATGCAGTTGCTGCCGCTTGAGCGGGTTCACTTCGGCCAGCAGCAGTTCCGTCAGCAGACCGTGCGCGAACGCCAGCGTGTGCTGCAGGTGGTCGGTAGTGATGAGCACCGAACTGGAGATGCCCTCGTCGAGCGCCTCGTGCACGGTCGATTCGGGCGCCTCGCACGCGGCGACCAGGACACTGGGGTCGAACTCACGGCCAAGCACCGCGGCCAGCGCGAGAATCTCACGATGCGGTCGCGATAACGACTCCACGCGCTGTGCCAGCAGGTCGCCGATGGCGGCCGGCAACGCCGAGGTGCTGTCGTCACGATACAACCAACCGTCGCTGGTCCACTGCAACCGACCATCGTCCGTCATGGCCCGCAGCAACTGCACGGCGAAGAGGGCGTTGCCTTCACTGCGGGTCATGATCGCGGTGAGCAGCTGCGGCGGTGGCGTCTGCCCGCCAAGCGCATCCTGCAGCCAGTGCGCGAGGTCGGCCTCGGAGAGCCGGCGCAGGCGCAGTGTGGTGCAACGTTCGGAACGGGTGAGACGCCGCACACGGCGCTCGGCCTCAGGCAGCGCACTTTCGGGACGCAGGGTGAGGCCCAGCAGCACGCGATGATCGTTCAGGCGCGCGACGAGATACTCGAGTGCATCCCAGCTGCGTGGGTCGGCCCACTGCAGATCATCGAACATGAGCACCAGCGGCCGTTGTGTCGCCGCCAGCCGCAGGCATTCCTCCAGCTCTTCGTGCAACGCCCGCGCAAAGGCGCGGCCTTCGGTGGCCGGCGTCGGTGTACCCAGTTCGGGCACGAGATGCGCGAGATACGGCCAGTCCCGCTGCGGCAGCAATCCGTTGCGGTGCATGGCCAGCAGGATGTCGCTCCACGGTCCGTACGGCGTGGCCATATCGGTTTCGAGGCAATGACCGATCAGGAAAGCACCACCACGTACGCCGAGGTCCGGTCCGAGCTGCTTGAGCAGCGTCGACTTGCCAACACCGGCTTCGCCCGTGACCAGGACGACGGACGGCTGTCCGCGTGAGGCATCGGCGAAGTGCTCGCGCAAGCGCGCCCGTTCCTGCTCACGACCAACGACAGTCTGCAATACGAGCTGCTGGCGACCACCCTGCAGGCGCGAGGCCGGTACCACCTGATTGCGGCCGGCGCGCTTGGCGCTGTACAGCGCGTTGTCGGCCGCACCAAAGAGGGCATCGAGCGTGATACCATGCTGCGGAGCGCAGGCCACACCCAGTGACACGGTCACCGAGATGGGTACCGGCTGACCGCCGTTGGCGATGCTGGGGAGCAGCACAATGGGCGATGCCGCTACCGTCGCGCGAATGCGCTCTGCGACGCGCGTCGCCTCCTCGAAGCGCACACCCGACAGCAGCACCACGAACTCATCACCCGCGTAGCGGCCCACGAAATCCGACGGACGCACGTTGGTGCGAATGGCCTGCGAGACGTGCTGCAGCACCTGATCGCCCGCCGTGGTGCCAAACTGTTCGTTCACGACGCTCAGGCGGTCGACGTCCAGAATGATCAACGCCACCGGCCGCCCGGTGGTGTGGCGGGCCTCCAGGGTACGCGAAGCCGTTTGACGGAAGGCGCGGCGCAGCGCCACGCCCGTGAGTTCATCCAGTGCGAGCCCAGACGTTTCCACGGCGGCGGGTTGGCCTTCCTGGCGTTCGTCGAGCGGCGCTTCGACAGAGGCGTACGAACGTCGTGCCCATTCCGCTTCGATCTGCTCGAACCACGCAAAGACGGTGGGATCGAACACGGTGCCGACATCCTTGCGCAGGATGGCCATGGTCTCCTCGTGCGTCAGGGCGCGCTTGTAGCTGCGCACCGACGTGAGGGCGTCGTACACATCGGCAATGGTGAGAATGCGCGCGACCAGCGGGATGTCGTTCCCGGCCAGTCCATGCGGATAGCCACGACCATCCCACCGCTCATGGTGCGACTCCACCATCGGGCGCACGTCCCACGGGAACTCGATTTCGTTCAGCATCTCGGCGCCGGCCGTCGTGTGGCCCTTCATGAGCGCCCACTCGGCGTCGTCCAGCTTGCCGGGCTTGTTGAGCACTTCCTCAGGAATCACCAGCTTGCCCACGTCGTGCAGCAGCGCGCCGATGCGGAACCAGAACAACGACGTCTGGTCCATGCCGCTCACCTCCGCGATCGCGCACGCGAGCTCGGCCACGCGCTGGCAGTGACCCTGCGTGTACCGATCCTTGGCTTCAATCGATTCACCCCAGCGCCGCGCGACATGCACGAACTCCTGCTCGAGCTGATCCACGCGCGCGCCGATATCGCGCAGCTCCGATTGGGCGCGGAGGTGCGAGAACAGTCGGTGGGCGCGATTGAGCTGTTGCAGCACATCGCGGTTGCGGCCGGTGCGGCGCGCGAGGGCCGCACGATCGCGCGCGATTTCCGCAAGCAACAGCTTCTCCCCGCGCGCGGTGGCCACTTCCTCAGCCTGCAGCAGGTGCTGTTCGGCCTCGGTGTACTTGCCTGTATTGCTGGCGATCACGCCCAGCAACTTGGTGGACTTGGCGATGGCCGATCCATCACCCAACTGCACGGCGGCGGCCTGCGCAGCGGTCACCGCGCCATGCGCACGCGCGAACTCACCCTGCGCCACCCACAGTTCGGCCAGGTTGATG
This sequence comes from Gemmatimonas sp., assembly GCF_036405635.1. Lineage (GTDB taxonomy): Bacteria > Gemmatimonadota > Gemmatimonadetes > Gemmatimonadales > Gemmatimonadaceae > Gemmatimonas. The sequence continues at coordinate 28,670 of NZ_DASWXE010000185.1, forward strand.
TCCAGTTGCAGGCGCACATTCACATCGTTCAACGGCTCGCACACGCGCACGCCTTCGAGCAGAGCCTCTTCGGCACCTTCCCAGCGCTTCTGGGCGATGTACAACAGGCCAAGGTTGTTGAGCGCCACGCACACGTCGGTCAACAGCCCGAGCGAACGATAGTCTTCGAGACTCACGCGGTACTGTCGTTCGGCCAGCGCAAAGTCGCCACGGATATTGGCGAGCACCCCAAGGTTCTGCGCCGTCATGGCGGCGAGCTTGGCATCGCCGGCATGCAGCGCACGCTGGCGGGCCAGCAGATACAGACGTTCGGCCTCGTCGAGGTCGCCCGTCTGCCAATGCACCACCGCCTGCACGTTGAACGCATGACCGGCGGCCGCATGATCGTTCCATGCTTCCGCCACCGCCAATGCGGCATCGAGGCATTCGAGTGCCGCGTTGCCATCACCGTCCGCGATGTACGTGCGTGCAATCCAGCGCAGGACATCGCTGCTCTCACGCGCATCTTCGGGACGCGTGAACTGCATCAATGCCGACTCATATGCCTTGCGGGCGGCGAGGCGATGACCGGCTTTCTCCTCGCGCTGCGCCTGAGCAACCAGTTCGTGGAAAGTGCCGTGCGGCAACGACGTTCGGGACGAGTCAGTCATGGATCACCAACGAGGTGTTCAGGCGCTCTGCGAGTGCCGCGGTGAGGAGGATGGTGGCCAGCAGCGCCGCACAGGGCACGGCGAGTGGCCACCAGGCCCTGGCGAGGTCCGGCATTGCATCCTGAATCATTCGGCCCCAACTCACCGCGGGTTCCGGCACTCCAAGTCCCACCACGCCCAGCGCGGCTTCCGCCGCCAGCAGCTCGCCCACCAGAATCACGCCCAGGCCCAGCAGCACCGGCATCAGATGCGGCAGCAGATGGTGCGAGAACGCGCGCATCGGCGATACGCCGAGCGCCTGCGTGGCTTCGCTCCACGGTCTGGTGGATAGCTGCTGCAGCTCTGCGTGGATGACACGGCACACCAACGGTGCAGCGATACAGCCCATGGCGATCGCCAGCGACGTCGGCGACAGCGCGCCGCCAGCAACCGCACCGACGCCCAGCAACACCAGCAGGCGGGGGACACCGCGCAGTGCGTCCGAGACCGTGAGCAGTGCGCTCGCCAGCCATCGTCCGCCGTATTGCACGAGGGCAGCCCACGCCAGTCCGCCGAGCAGCGCGGTGACGGTGCCGAGGAACGCAATCGTCAGTGACGTGCGCGCGCCATGCAACACGCGACTCAACAAATCGCGCGAGGCGCCGTCGGTGCCAAGCCAATGACCGGTGCCCGGCATGCGCAGGGCCTGGTGCACGAGATCGAGCGGCGATGCGGGATCGTGCGGCGCGATCCACGGAGCACCCACCGCCATCACCGTGAGAGCCATGAGCGACAGCACCAGCCAATCGGTGAGCTGTGGCTGGGCACCTCGTGTGGCCACCCTCATGTGGAGGCCTCCGCGGTTTCGCGGTGTGCTCGCGCAGCAACGCGGGGGTCGGCCCACATCAGCAGCAGGTCGGTGCCCACACTCGCGACGGCCAGCAGGGTGGACGTCACCAGCAGCGCGCCCACCACCAGGGGGTAGTCGCGTGTGCCAATACCCTGCACAATCAGACGCCCGAGCCCGGGCCAGCTGAAGATCGTCTCGGCCACGATGGTACCACTCACCAGCGCGGGGAACATCATGCCGATGGTAGTCACGCTGGACGGAAAGGCGACGCGGGCGCCGTAGCGTGCCCACAGACTCGTCGGACCAACACCCCGCGAGATCGCCGCGCGGGTGGCCAGCGACTCGCGGGCTGACTGCGTGGCGATGGCTTGTTGGCGCGCGACCGCAGCAGACCAGGCCAGTGCAAGCGAGCCGGCCGGCAGCACCATATGATGCACGCGGTCGAGCAGCCGGGCCGTCGCGCTGCCAGTGTAGGCAATCAGCGGATCGGACACACCACCAACGGGAAACCACCGCGACTTCACGGCAAACAGCAGCAGCACACCCAGCGCCAGCATGAACTCCGGCAGTACGGTCAATGCCGTGACCGAATGGAATGCTGCACGCACCACGCGATGCTCGGCAAACCAGCCGCGCGCGCTGCCGAGCAGCAGTCCGAACAGCGACGCACCAAGCAGGGCGGGCAGGGCGAGTCGCAGACTCAAAGACGCCGCACGCGCGACCTCCGGCGCAATGGGCCGACCATCTACCAACGACGCCCCAAGGTCGCCTCGCACCACACGCGCGACATAGGACGTGGCTTGCTGGAACAGGGGAGTATCGAGACCATAGCGCGCACGCAAGGCGGCACGTGCTTCCGGAGTACGTCCACGCTGTTCAATGGATTGCGACAGCGGATCACCCGGCAACAGACGCAGCATGACAAAGCCTGCCGTCGTCGCGAGGGCGACGACGAGCAGGCAACGGGCCACACGCTGCGCGAACCAGATCACTGTGCGCCCGCTCCGGTGTTCACCTTCCAGTCCGGGATGCCGGACCACCAGGCGTCGGCACGCAGTGCCGTGGGCTGCACGCGGTCACGCAGTAAGGCCATGTTGCGCGGCTCATACAGCCACACCGCCGGCACATCGCGCACGATCTCGGCGAAGGCGCGGTGGAACAGCGCCCGGCGACGCGTCGGATCGAAGGTGGTTGCAGCGGTGTCGAATGCCGCATCCACGGTGGCGTTGCGATAGCGGCCGAAGTTGCCACCCACGTCGTTGCCGCGCGGCGAGCCCCACACATCGCGCACGGCCATGGGGCTCGGATCGGCATGCCACATGTTGAGCGCGGCCTCGAAGTCTCCGCTGCCAACACGCGCAAAGAATTGCGCGGGTTCGAGCGCGGCGATGCGCATGTCCACACCGCGGGCGCGGTACTGCGCCTGCATGAGCGTGGCCATGCGCTGCCGCGTCGCGCTGGACGCGGGCACGATCACTTCAAAGCGCAGCGGCACACCAGCGCGCGTGCGCAGACCATCGGCACCCCGCGTCCAGCCGAGTGAGTCGAGCGTACGGTCAGCGGCCGTGGTGTCGTAGGCGATTTGTGCCACCGTGGTGTCGGCAGCCGGTACCGCGCGCGTGAAGGGGCCAAGTGCCACCATGCCCAGTTCGCCGAGCACGTTGTGCACCATCGCCTGACGGTCGAGGCTCGCCGAGAGCGCGACGCGCATCGGGTGTGCGGCAAACAGCTGGCGCGTGGCTGCTGAACGCGCGTTGAAATTGAAGGCGAGGTAGGCGTAGTCGAGCGTGTGATACGGCACGAGCGTCAGCCCCTTGGTGGCCACCGCCTGCTCGTAGGCATCCAAACGAATCGCTTCGAGCATGTCAGCTTCGCCGGCGAGGACGCGTAGACTGGCCGCTGTCGCGTCGGGCGTGACATTCCAGATCACACGGGCGATGCCGGGCGCGCCGCGATAGTTGGCGGTGTCGGCCTCGAAGACGAGCAACTGACCACGCGACCAGGTGCCGAAGCGGTAGCGTCCGGAGCCGATGGGATGGCGCGCGAACTCCGACTGCGCGAGCGCTGTACGGGGCGCCTGCGCGAGCAGGTGCTCCGGCATGATCGCGAGATTGTACGCCACCTGAAAGAACTGCTCCGGGTGACGACGGTTCCACCACACTACGGCTGTCGACGAGTCGCGTACCGTGACAGAATCGATGCCGGCAAAGGCTCCAGCGTGTGGTGACGCGACGGCGCTATCTGTATAGAGGGCGTACGAGAACGCCACGTCGCTCGCGCGCACCGGCTGGCCGTCATGCCAGCGTGCTGCCGAGTCGATGGTAAAAGCAATGGAGAGCGAATCGGCCGCCCAGTTCCAGCGCGAGGCGAGCTGCGGAGCGAACCCGCCATCGCCAACGGTTTCGATGGGGCCGGTGGGACGCGCCAGCATATCGAACAGCAGGTCGACGGCCTGCTTGCCCTGGAGCGACGACACGATGGGCGGAATCAAGGCATCGGCGTCCGCGGGCGTGGCGATGGTCAGCACACCGGACGAGCCGCTCGCCTGCTTGGCCGCATCACCGCAGGCAGCCGTGAACACGGCGCCAATGGCCATCGTTGCAAAGAACGCACGACGGCACACGGCTTTCGCGCCATCGGCCGCCCGATGGGCAGGGGGTCTCACTCGAAGCATCGTCGCTTGGGGTCTGGGCGAAAATCGGCCGATGTTGGACGGGCGGCTCTCTGCCGAATCCCGCACCGATTCATCGTCATTCAATGATTTCGGCTGCTGCCCCCGCCGACTTGAGGCCGCATGTCGTTGTCAGGGCACGACCTGCGCATAAAACCGTGCCGAGAAAGTGACACTCGCCCGTCCTGACGAAACGTGCTGGGGGCGTGACGAAGCTCTCAAGTTGGTAAGTCAGCGTGACGAATCTCACCAGCAGGTGGGCCATACCTACCGCATTGACGCGATGTCGCGTCGAAAACTTTTCACTCCAAGGATGGACATGCTTATCGGAACCACCACCTCGCCCAAGGTCAGTTTCTTCCGTCGTGCACGTCGCACGGCAGCAGTGCTCGGCCTGAGCTTGTCCGCTGGTGCGTGCGCAGTCGACGCGCCTTCGGCCCCGGTTGCGCCTGAGACTCAGGCGTCGAACGGGTTGCTCGGTTCCACGCTCGGACTCGTGAATGGACTGCTGTCCAATGTCACGGCACTTCTCCGCATCACGCCGCTCAGTGCGCCGATCACGCGATCGGTCACGGTCAACAACGCGACCGGTGGTGTGCTGCTCGTTCCGGAGACGGGACTGGAAGTGATCATTCCGGCTGGTGCGCTGCCAACGAGTCAGATGACGATCACCGTCAAGGCGCTTGCTGGTCGCGCCGTGGCCTACGACTTCGAGCCGCATGGCACGCAGTTCGTGAAGCCGCTGCAGTTCCGTCAGTCACTTGGGCTGACGCTGTACACGCTGCTCCCGATCAAGCCCGTGCTTGCTGGCGGCTACTTCGCCAACGCCAATCAGGTCAACACCGCGACGGGTCGTTCGACGCTCAACGAGGTGATCAACGCCTCGGTGGTCGGCGGTACGGTGCGTTTTAACATTCAGCACTTCTCCGGCTACATGGTCTCAACGGGACGCTCCTCGGAGCAGTTCGATGAGTTCTGATATGACGCCGGGTTACAATGTGATCGTCGGGTGATTGCCCGCCCGTGAGTGATATAGAACGGGGCGATGCGTCTTGATGGCGCATCGCCCCGCATTGCTTCTGAGCCCTTCAGGCGTGCTTCACGGTGTGCGCAACGCACGTCCCTTGATGAAGACCTGCCGAATGCGCGTGGTGGCTGAAATGTCGATGAGCGGATTGGCGTCGAGCAGCACGAGATCGGCTACGCGACCCGGTGCGACCAGACCGTGCGTTCGACCACGGCCCATCGCGCGCGCGGGGATGATCGTCGCGCTCGCCAATGCCGCACCCGGCGTGAGTCCTGCTTCCACCAGACGGACGAGTTCCTTGTGGACATTGGGCAGCGCATCCGCGTCGTTGCCGATCATGCCATCGGTGCCGGCGAGAATGGGAATGCCGATCGCCTGTGCACGGCGGGTGACGGCAAGGCTCCATGCGCGCATCGCGGGCGCCGTCGTCGGTCGCCCGACAAAGACCTCGAGCGTGGGTTCGAGATAGGTGCCGCGAGTTTTCATCGCCTGCAGCAGTGACTCGATGGCGGGCGCATCGGCCGGCACCTGCTCGTAGGGGCCGTTGGCGCGATTGAAGGAGTCTTCGGGCTTTACTGTGGCCGCACCCTGCCACGACAGGTACGGCACATGGGTGAGGATGTCGACGCCGCCCGCCACCAGTTGTGATGGCCGCGCGGGAAACACGGTCCCATGCGCCACCACGCGCATTCCCTGGCGATGCGCTTCGGCCACCAATCGGTCCGCGAGTGCGCTGTCGATCATCGCGTACAGCTTGAGCACCTCGGCGCCCGACCCTCGCGCTGCGCTGACCGCCCGCACCACATCGGTGGAGGCGGTCACGGCTTGTGCCCACGGCGCGGTGCCAAAGGCAAATCCCACGCTGGCGCCGCGAAAACGCGGGTCCACGAAGAAGTCGGGGCCGGCCATCACCGAGGCGTATGCGATTTCGGGCCCCATCAGCTCGCGGGCCAGCACCGCGCGCGCATACTCACCTGCGGTACGGTTGTCGCCGGCCATGGCGTTCACCATCGTCACACCGCCGCGGGCGGTCTGTATGAGCGCTCTGGTCATGCCGGGCGTCAGGTGCACGTGGTGGTCCACCAGCCCCGGAATCAGATAGCCGCCCTGTCCGGCGACCCGCACGTCCACGGTGTCCGGGAGGCGGTCGGTGAGCGCGCCGACCGACAGGATGCTGTCACCCCGCAGGACGACGCGACGATTCGGCGTGACCGCAAGCTTCTCCACGTCGACGACCTGCACGTCGTCGATCACCGTGATGGGCACGCGACGGGCCGCTGCGCCTCCCTGCGCATGCAGGTTGGTGCCCGCCATGAACGAGACGGGCAACAGCAGGACCGCGGCGAGCAGCTGGCGCATGGAACGGGGGGTGACGGTCGACAGAAGATCCGGGGGATTTCGGGAAGCTACGGGGCCCGTCCAGCAGCGGCCAGCAAGCGTGGCGTGTACGTGGGGTGCTTGCACTCGCCTTCGGCGAAGACCCTATTTGACAGGTTGCGTGACTCGCCGGACTGGTGTGCTGCCGGACGGCTGAACCCCGGAGGATCTCCCGTGTTGCGATCGCTGTCGTTGTCCGCCCTCACATTGGCGGTCTCGTTGCTCCCCGCGTCGTTGCTGGAGGCACAGGCCGCTGCTGGCGGCGCTCGTCCAGCACCACCGCGCCCATTGCCACTCGAAGCCACGCGCAGTTATGCGCTGGACACGCGCGAAGGGACGTGGCTGTCGGTCGATATCAGTCCCGACGGCAAGCAGATCGTGTTCGACATGCTGGGTGATTTGTATCTGATGCCGTTCACCGGTGGTGAAGCCACGCGCATCACCAGCGGACTCGCCTTCGACGCGCAGCCACGCTTCAGCCCCGATGGCAAGTCGGTGGCGTTCATCTCCGATCGACAGGGTGCCGACAACGTGCACACCATCGATCTTGCCACGCGCGAGATCAAGGAGATCACACGCGGCCGCACCAATGTGTATCTCTCGCCCGAGTATTCGCCTGATGGCCAGTACATCGTGGCCAGCAAGGGCGGCTTCCGCGGCTCGCTCCCCACACTGTGGATGTATCACGTGCGTGGTGGCAGCGGTGTGTCGCTGTACACGGCACCGGCGAATGCGGCCCCCGGCACCGCGGTGCAGCAGTCCGGCGCGGCGTTCAGCGCGGATGGGCGTCACCTTTGGTTCACGCAGCGTACGGGCGCGTGGAACTACAACGCACAGTTCCCGCAGTATCAGGTGTGGACGTACGATCGCGAGACGGGCGAACGCGAGATCCAGTCCACACGCTATGGTTCTGCCGTACGGCCCACGCTGAGCCCCGACGGCAAGTGGATGGTCTATGGCTCACGCTATGAGAACAAGACCGGCCTGCGCATCCGCGACCTGACCTCGGGCGACGAGCGCTGGCTGGCGTATCCCACGCAGCGCGATGAAATGGAAACGCGCGCGCCGCTCGATGCACTGCCCGGCATGAGCTTCACGCCGGACTCCAAGGAGATCGTGGCCAGCTACGGCAAGAAGCTGTGGCGTGTGGCCGTGGATGGCAGTGGTCAGGTGGAAATTCCCTTTCACGTGAAGGCCGATGTCGCGGTGGGCCCCGAAGTCTCGTTCACCTATCCGATCTCTGACAGCACGCAGTTCACCGTGCGCCAGATTCGTGATGGTGTGATGTCACCGGACGGCAAGCAACTGGCGTTCATCTCGCTCGACAAGTTGTACGTGATGGACTGGCCGTCTGGCACACCGCGCCGGGTGTCCACGCTGAATGACATCGAAGCCGAGCCGGCGTGGTCGCCCGATGGCCGTTCGCTCGCCTGGGTCACCTGGGCCAACAACGGCGGCCGGTTGTACAAGGCCGCGATGACGGCTGGACGTGCCACCCGCGTGCTGCCGGTGAGCGCGAGCACGGGTGTGTTCCGTCAGCCGGTGTGGTCGCCCAATGGCGCGCGCATTCTCGCGCTGCAGTCCGGAGCGCAGGGACGCCGTGATCAGACGGGTGTAACGGGTACCACGCAGCTCATGTGGTTCTCGGGCAACTCCACCAACGCCAATGGAGAAGCCGGCACGCTCATCGCGCGCACGGGTGGCCGCAGCAAGCCGCATTTCACGCGCGACACCACGCGCATCTATCTCTCGTCCAACAACGGCCTTGTCTCCATCCGCTGGGATGGCACTGACGAACAGCGACATCTCCGCGTGGTCGGTGGTGGTGGTGATGGCGCGGCCGACGATGATCATGCGCACACCGACATGTCGGTGGCCGAACTCGAGCTGCAGCGCACGCCCGAGGAACCCAACTCGCCGGGGCCGCCAGCGCAGCTGGTGATGATCTCGCCCAATGGCGATGTCGCGCTCGCGCAGATCAATCAGGACTTCTACACGGTCACCATCCCGCCGCGTGGTACGCAGGCGACGGTCAACATCGCCGATCCCAACACGGCGAGTTTCCCGGCGCGCAAGCTGACCGACATTGGCGGACAGTTCCCCGCCTGGTCGGCCGACGGCAAGAAGCTGCACTGGTCCATCGGCAATGCGTTCGTGTCCTTCGATGTGGATTCCGCCGCTGCGCGCGATGCCGCCATTGCCATCGCGCGCCGCGACAGCGTGCCCGAGGCTTCGCGTCCGCGCCCGTATGTGCCGCTCGAGCAGCGTATCATCATGCAGGGCACGCGCGACATCCCATCGGCCACGGTGGTGCTGCGTAACGCCAAGCTGGTGACCATGAAGGGCGACGAAGTGATCGCCCGCGGCGACGTGGTGGTGAAGAACAATCGCATCACCGCGATCGGCGCCGCAGGCACGGTGACGGTGCCGTCGGGCGCCACCGAAATGGACCTCGCCGGTGCGACGATCATCCCGGGCTTCGTGGACACCCACGCGCACCTGCGCGCGGAACGTGGCTCCATTCACGAATCGCAGCCCTGGGCCTACCTGGCCAACCTCGCGTTCGGCGTGACCACCACACGCGATCCGCAGACGGCCACCACCGACGTGCTCACGTATCAGGACCTGGTGGAAACGGGGCAGATCATCGGCCCGCGCATCTACTCCACCGGCCCCGGCATCTTCAGCACGGACGTCATTCGCGACCAGGAGCATGCGCGCAGCCTGCTCAAGCGCTACAGCGCCTACTACGACACCAAGACCATCAAGATGTACGTGTCGGGTGTGCGTCAGGTGCGTCAGTGGATCATCACGGCGGCGCGTGAGCAGCAGCTCATGCCCACCACCGAAGGCTCGCTCGACGTGAAGCTCAATCTCACGGAAACACTGGACGGCTATCCGGGGCTCGAGCACTCCATCGGCATCGTGCCGCTGGGCGCAGACATCACCAACTTCCTCGCCTGGTCGAAGCGCACCTACACGCCCACCTTGCTCGTGAACTACGGCGGGCCGTGGGCCGAGAACTACTTCTACACGAAGGAAGATCCATGGGCCAACCCGAAGCTGCAGCGCTTCACGGCCTACGAAGAGCTCGCGCTCAAGACACGGCGTCGCATGGCCAGCATGCCCAACGGCGGTACGGCCGGCGGCTGGTTTCGCGATGATGAGTACATCTTCCCGCAGCTCGCCACCGACGCGGCCAGCGTGCTGCGGGCGGGCGGTCGTATCGGCGTGGGCAGCCACGGTCAGTTGCAGGGCCTCGGCTACCATTGGGAACTCTGGGCCATGGCGAGCGGTGGCCTGACCACGCTCGAAGCGCTGCGTGTGTCCACCATCATCGGTGCCACGGCTATCGGCTTGCAGAACGACCTGGGTTCGCTCGAAGTGGGCAAGCTGGCCGATCTGCTCGTACTCGATCGCGACCCGACCGCGGATATCCGCAACACCAACAGCATCCGCTACGTGATGAAGAACGGTCGTCTCTACGACGGCAACACGCTGGCCGAGCAGTATCCGACCAAGCGAGCGGGTCCGGACGTGCCGAACCGTCCGATCACGCCGAGCACGAAGGCCGGCACGGGCAATTGAGGAACAGCGGGTGCCGGGGAGGTTTTCATGACCTTCCTGGCACCCGGCAATGCTGTCTGCATTGATGCCTTCCCGCGTTGTCGGACATGAATGACGGCTGGACTGCGGATCCTGCGCAATGCAGGGAGAACGTTCTCTCGCGTCTCCCACCCGCTGCGCCATGTCTGCTTCTTTTCGCCTCTCCCTCCTGGCCCGTCGCGTGCGCGCGTTGGCCGGTCTCTCTCTACTCTCGGCGTGTGGAGGCGGAGGCGATGAAACGCCAGTCACGCCACCTCCTCCACCGCAGCCGAGCGGCAGCTTCACACTGTCGGTGCTCGCACCGCTGAGCGTCACGGCGGGGCAGTCGGGTACGGCGACGGTCGTCATCACGCGGGTAAACGGCTTCACGGGCGAAGTCACGGTCGCGGCGCCCTCCACACCGGCCGGCATCACCGCGTCGGTTACGGGATCGCCCACCACACTCACCGGTGTGTCGGTCACGGTGAGTGTGGCGTCGACGGTGGCTGCCGGCAGCTACGCGATTCCCCTGCGCGCTACGGCTACGGGACTTGCTGAGCAGAGTGCCAGCATCGCCGTGACCGTGACTGCCGCACAACCTGCCGCGTTCACCATGACGGTCGACCCGGTGGAGTTCGAGCTACCAGCCGGGAACGGGTGGACCGCGAACGGGATTGTGAGCATCGTGCGTAATGCGGGATTCACCGGTGCGGTGAATGTGTCGGTCACGGGACTGAGTGGTGCGACCGGCGCGGTGGTGGCGACATCGCCATCCAGTATTGCGGCGACAGAAACCGCCAGCAACCTCACGGCACTCACCCTCGAAGGCGCGGCGCCTGGCGTGTACACGGGCACGGTGCGGGCCACCGCAACCGGGTTTGGTGAGCAGACCGCCACAGTGCGCGTGCGCGTTTCGGCGCCAAGCACCGGCACCGTGCGCTGGACCTTCTGCAATGCGAGCCGGGTCCCGCGCTTCTTTGCGGTGCGCGATGGCAGCGGAGCATGGCGGCACATCGTTCCCGCCGGGCCAGCCGCTGCGACCACCGGCAACCCGACCACCTTCTCCTTCACACCTTCGCAATCCACCGCCGGCATTGCCATGGTCAGTCTCGGCGAGAAGACCAGCGCTTCACCCCTCATCCAGGGTTTCCGTTGGGACGTGTTCTACCTGACAGCGCAGGAAGTCGTGGAACAGGCCGCGGCCGAGTGCGTGCGTTGGCCTGATGTCACCACCCGCACGGCAACAGCCACTGTGAGCGGCTATCAGTCGTTCGATGCCATGGTGGGTTCGGCGAGTCGGTTTGCACTGGTGAACACGGGCAGCACCGGGACGGCCAGCACCACGCTGACCGCGAGCAATCTCAAGGCCGGCAGTTTTGATCTGTTTCTCACGCGCTCCTCGTTCACGGGCGGCGTCAACACACCCATTGTGCCGCAGGGCATCATCCTGCGCCGCGCGCTCGACCCGGCCAGTGGCACGGTGTTGCCCGCGCTCAATTTCGGCACCGAAGGTTTTGCGCCCACCGTGAGTACAGTGAGCTATGGCAACACCAACGGTGAGTCGTTCTTTGTTGCGCAGAACTTCCTGACGACCAACGGACTCAATGGTCTGTTCAATGCGGTCGCCTCGTACGCACAAACAGCGCGCCCCTGGTACGGTGTGCCCGCGTCGCGTCTGCAGGCGGGCGACTTGCATCAGATCGTGGCCACCACGAGCACTGCCGCCGCGCGCCGCTCCGTGATCGCGTTTGCCGATCAGGTGTCCACGCGCATGCTCGATTTTGGGCCGGTCTTGCCAACGCCCACCGTGAGTGCGGGAGCTCCCGCTGCACCATGGCTGATTCGCGCCACCGGCACGGTGCCCACGGAGTACAACGCGCGTGCTGCGCTGTACCTGCGCGAGACAATCGCCGATCCGCGCGCCTTCATGATCACGGCGTCGCGTGGGTATCTCGGTGGCGCGGGCACCTACGACCTGGCGATCCCTGATTTGTCGTCGGCCACCGGATTCACGGCGTTCTGGAATGCCCGGCGTGGTGCGGCGCTGCGCTGGACGGTCACGGGTGGAGAGGGCGATCCGGGATCATCGGAGGAAACGTTCTGCATTCAGGTGGGCATCTGCGCCGTGAAGGCGGTGAGTGGCGCGGTGTACAAGTCGGCGCAGGCAACAGGCACGGTGACGGTGCCGTAGCCGGTTCGAGATGAGAGGGCCAGCGGTGGCCACCCTCCCATCCCGGCGGTACAATGGCCACATGACAACACGCCGGGATCATCTGGTCGCGCTGCTGGTTTGCAGCGCAGTCGCAATGACGTTGCTCTGGCCGCTGCTCGGCGGCCAGATCCTCTTCGGCGGTGGCCGATCGGACATGTTCATTGCCGGCTATTCATTCCGGTTGTTCGGTGCCGAGACGTTTCTGCAAACGGGACACATTCCGCAGTGGAATCCATACCTGTTTGGCGGGTTGCCGTACATCGGCGCCATGCATGGCGACATCTTCTATCCCACGGCGTGGCTGCGGTGGATCATGCCCGTCGATCTCGCCATCACGTTCGGCATGGCCGTGCATTTTGTGCTGGCCGGCTGGTTCACGTATCGCTTTGCGCGCGCGCTTGGACTGACATTCAGTGCGGCGCTGCTCGCCGGTGTGGCATATGAACTGACGGGTATTGTGGCGTCGCAGATGAGTCCCGGGCACGACGGCAAGCTGTTTGTCTCGGCGCTCACACCGCTGGCGTTCTGGGTATTACTGCGGGCCATTCGCGAAGAACAGCGGTGGGCTTTCGGTGCGTTCGCGCTGGTGGTGGCTCTCAGTGTGCTCGGGCACTACCACATGGCGTACTTCCTGTTGCTCGCTCTGGGTCTGTGGGCGCTCTATCTCGCGTGTTGGGATCCACAGCGACCGCAAGGCGTTCCGGCGTGGAGGCCGTTGGGGTGGTCCCTGCTGGCCGTCGTGGTCGGTTTCGGTATCACGGCACTGCAGGTGATGCCCTTCCTCGCCTACATCCCGTTCTCCCCTCGCGCTGATGGCGGTCCGGATACGGGATGGCAGTTCGCCACCAGCTACGCGCTGCCGCCCTCCGAGGTCCTGTCGCTGGTCCTTCCGCAATTTCACGGTGTGCTGGACCGCTACTGGGGCAGCAATCCCATCAAGTTCCACACGGAGTATCTGGGCGTGTTGCCTGTTGCACTCGCCGTGTTGGCGTTCGGCGAGCGGAAGCAGCGCCGTCTGGTGATCGCGCTGGTCACGGGTGCCTTGCTCTTTCTGATACTCTCCTTCGGGGGACACACACCCATCTATCGGCTCTTTTATGAGCTGTTGCCGTTGATCAAGAAGATCCGCGCGATGGGGATGGTGTTCTATCTGCCCGCCTTCTTCCTGTGTCTCCTGGCCGGTATCGGAGCGGACCGGTTGCTGGCGAAGCAAGTGAGCATGCGATCCGCATTGGCGTGCGTTGGTGGAATCGCTGTTGTGGCCGCGTTGGGCGCGATGGGTGCCCTGCAAGGGCTTGCCGAATCCCTGGCGCTGACCGAACGGGCAGGGGAGGTCGTCGCCAACGCCGAGGAGCTGCGCAGTGGTTCGTGGCGATTGCTGGGTTTTGCCCTCGCATCAACGGCCGTGTTGTGGGGCATCGTATCAGGGCGCCTCACGCGCAGCACCGCATTGGCCGCGCTCGTGGTCGTGTTGACCGCCGACCTCTGGAGCATCGATCGCGCCTTCTATCGTTTTTCGCCGCGCGCGAAGACGTTGTTCGCGGACGATGCGATCACGACGGAGTTGCGCCGTGCGGCCGCTCCCTATCGGGTGCTGGATGCCGGCGACAGCTACGGCTGGTCTTTGCTCATGGCCTATGGCGTACCCGTGGCTCGCGGCTACCACGGCTTTTCGCTGCAACGATACAATGAGCTTGGTGGGGCGGCAGAAGGCTGGCGCAATCTGTATTCGCCCACCGTGCTCGATCTGCTCGCCGTTCGCTATCTCATCCTTCCGGACACACAGGACGTGTCGGGATTCCGGAAGACGGTGGGACCCATCACCACCACGTTCGGTACACCGGCAGTGCTGTATGAACGGGAATCGCCACCACCGTATGCGCGCGTGGTCTCGGCAATCGCGAAGCTGCCCGAGTCGCAGATCGTGCCCACGCTCGTTGATCCCCGTTTCCCGGTCCGTGAGTTGGCGTTGTTGCCGGACACCTCCACGACCACTGTGCCCGTGGCCACCACTGCGCCATTCCCCGCACCGGTGGTCACTGCGCAGGTGACAGCATGGAGCCCGGGCGAGATGCGCATTACACTGTCCGGCCAGGAAACGACAACCAGCCAGCTGGTGGTGTCGGAGAACTGGTTCCCCGACTGGCATGCCGAGGTGGATGGCAAGGCCATCACGGTGCGACGAGCGGATCACACCTTGTTGGCCGTGGATATCCCACCCGGTGCGACCACGGTACGACTGTGGTTCGAATCGGCCGCCTACGCTCGCGGCAAGATCGTCAGCCTGATCGCCTTGCTCACAGCGATTGGCATGATCGCGCTACCCGTGTTCACCGCGAGACGGCGCGCGGTGCCGCGCACCTAACTGGCGGCGATTCGCTCTGCCAAATCCAACAGCATTTCGTCGTTGCCGCGTGAGGCAATCAACGACAATCCCACGGGGCAGCCGTCGATGGTGCCCATAGGCAACGACACCTGTGGCAAGCCGCCGAGACCGGCGATGCACAGCAACGCCAGTGATCGCTCACGCACCACCACCGTCTCGCTGAGCGGCAGCCCGCGCAGTGGGGCACTGCCTGGTACGGTGGGCAGCACCATCACGGCGTTGTCGGCCAGCAGGGTGTCGAGGCGCTGCTGAATGCGCACACGCGCCGCCGTCATGGTTGCCACTTCTTCGGCGGTCACCTTCGAGGCAGCGTCGAAACGTGGCGCGATCTGCGGCCCAAAGGTGGGCTGCACTTCACGCACCCATGCACCATGTGTCTGCCAGATCTCGGCGAACTGCAGCACGCGGAATACCTCGTACCACGCCGGCAATCCGTCGGGGCTCACGGTGACGGGCTTGAGCGCGCCCACCACACCGCTCACGCGGCTCACCGCCGGCATGAGCGCGTCGTCCACGCCTGGCATGGTGTGCGCAAAGGCATCGGCCGCGTAGAGCAGGGCACCGGGCTCCTGCGCCTGGGCGGGCGTGTCGAACAGCACGCGTCCAAGTCGACCAAGCAGTGCTGCGTCGCGTGCAAACCAGCCACACGTATCGAACATCGGTGCCAACGGACAGGCACCCTGCAACGAGATGCGACCATGCGTGGGGCGAATGCCGTAGATGCCGCAGAAGCTCGCCGGTGCCCGCACGGAGCCACCCGTGTCACTGCCGATCGCAAAGTCCACCAACCCGCCTGCCACCGCGCTCGCTGATCCGCTCGACGATCCACCCGGTACGCGATCCGGCGCGGCCGGATTGATCGGCGTGCCGTAGTGCGCGTTCTCGCCGGTGAGACTGAACGTCATCTCCTCGGTGTGGGTCTTGCCCACCATCGTGGCGCCGGCAGCCAGCAGTCGCGTCAGAACGGGCGTGTGTGCAACTGCTGGTTCGT
>NZ_DASWXE010000186.1:0-15100 GCF_036405635.1 Gemmatimonas sp.
GTTGCTGGTCGACGGCACGTTGGGCGTCGAAGGTGGATGGGAAGACGGGCGTGTGTCATCCACCACGGGACTCGGACTCACCGTGCCGCTCTTCGACCGCGGTCAGGCGCGCGTGGGCCGAGCCGAAAGCGAGTTGCGTCAGGCGATCGCCCGTCAGCATGCGCTGACGGTGGCCATGCGCACCGAGGTGCGGTCAGGATACGGACTGCTCGCGGCAGCACGGGATCGTTCGATCCTGTATCGCGACAGCATCCTGCCGTTGCGACGACGCATGGTCGATGAAACCGGTCTGCAGTACAACGCGATGGCGGTTGGCGTCTTCGGACTGTTGCAGGCCAGGCAGGCTGAAATTGCTGCTGGACAGGAATACGTCGATGCGCTTCGGGACTACTGGATTGCGCGCGCGGAACTGGAGCGGGCGGTGGGAACCAGACTGCGATGAGCACTGAAGAGCGGAACCCACAGTCCGCCGATTCCGCATCGATCGATCGCCGTTCTGCCGTGGCTGCGGGACTGGCCGTGGTGGCCGGCGCGTGGAGTCGAACGACGGTGGCGGGGCAGGAGCATGTCAGACACACCACACCCGTAGACACGCGCCCGCTCCCCTCGGCAACGGCCACTCTGACGGATGCGCCTGCGCAGCGGCCCGGTTTGCCTGGTCGGGACTACACCCCCGTGATCACACCAAACGGGACCACATTGCCGTTTCGTGTCGTCAAGGGCGTCAAGATCTTCCACCTCGTCGCTGAATCGGTGGCGCATGAATTTGCGCCGGGATTGCAGGCCGAGTGCTGGGGGTACAATGGCCGTACCAGCGGGCCGACCATCGAAGCCGTCGAAGGAGATCGTGTCAGGATCTACGTGACCAATCGTCTGCCCGCAGCTACGAGCGTGCACTGGCATGGTATTCTGCTGCCCTCCGGAATGGATGGTGTGTCCGGTCTGAGTCAGGCCCCGATTCCCCCCGGCGCCACGTTCAAATACGAGTTCACGCTTAGGCAGCACGGCACCTTCATGTACCACTCTCACCGTGACGAGATGACGCAGATCGCGCTCGGCATGATGGGCATGTTCGTGGTGCATCCACGAGCCGCGAGCGGACGTCGGCCGGACAAGGACTTCGTACTGCTCTCCAGTGAATGGCGGGTGGTGCCAGGCACGAAGCGCCCTGATCCGAACGAGATGGTGGAATTCAATGTCCTGACATTCAACGGCAAGGCCTTCCCGGGCACGGCACCTCTCATGGTGCAGCAAAACGATCGTGTACGGATTCGCCTGGGAAATCTGAGTCCCATGAGTCATCACTCGATCCACATCCATGGGCACGCCTGGACACTCGTGGGGACCGATGGTGGCGACATTCCGGAGTCAGCCCGTTGGCCGGAGGTGACACAACTCGTCCCGGTCGGCAACACCCGCACGCTGGAGTTCGTCGCCGACAATCCCGGCGACTGGGCGCTGCATTGCCACATGACGCATCACACGATGACGCAGATGGGGCATTCAGGCGTCAATGTGCTGGGGGTCGATCCGGCGATCATCGACCGGGCCGTGCAACCGCTGCTGCCGCGGTACATGACGATGGCCACGAGTGGCATGGCCGAGATGGGAGAGATGGGAATGCCGCTGCCGAAGAACAGCATCCCCATGCTGGGGGCGCCGGGACCTCACGGACCTATCGACATGGGCGGCATGTTCACGGTCATGAAGGTGCGTGAGCGCCTGCAGCCGGGAGATGAAGCGAGCTGGTGGGAGGCGCCCCCAGGTACCCTCGCCAGCGCGGCGTCGGACGATGAACTTTCGGCGGACGGCATCGATGTGCATGCCGTGTCTCGGCCGGCCACGATTCATCGTCACCCAGGAATCTCTTCACCATGACGCGCAAGCGCAGTGCCACGACCCCGAAACTTCAGGAAACGGTACGACTGGGCGCTCGGGGGCTTGGCAAGATTCTCGGAGATCTCGAGGCACGGGTGCTCGAATCGGTGTGGCGACTCGGTCTGCCTTCGCCATCGCGGGCGGTGCACGCGGAGGTGATCCGATCCCACGAAGTCGCACTGCTCACCGTGATCACGGTACTCAACAAGCTGGTCGCGAAACGTATTCTTTCGCGGCGCAAGGTGGATGATCTCTATCACTACGGAGCGCTGATGGGGCCGGAAGAGTTCCAGGCATTTGCGTCGCGCCGCCTTGCGGAAGGCGTCGTGGACTTCGCGCCCAGTCGCATGGCGGCTTCGATCGTCGATGTGCTCGCCGAGCGGGATCCGGCGCAGCTCGATGAACTGGCGCGTCTCGTGGAAGAAGCCCGGCGGCGACGTGGAAAGTGAAACGCCCCGCTACTGGCTGCGCGCGGGAACCATCGCAACGGAAGCGCGATATCGGCGGAGCCTGATTCTTGCCTTGGCGGCAATCTTGCTGCTCAGTCTCGCGCCCGTTGTCGGACGACATGTACTCGTGGTCGTGGACCGGCCCTTGTCGGGGATCGATCACCTCGGTGTGTTGTGCCTCATCGCGCTGCACGAATTGATGGCGCCGGTTCACGCCCTGCTGCATGTGCTTGTCGGTGGTGGAGCCCTGATGGCGATCGGGGAGCGGCTGCAGTTGGCATGGAAGGGCAACATCCTGCTGCGGCAGCTGTCGAGTGTTCCCGCCTCGGCCGATGTGCATCGACAGATCGTGCGTGCGGGATTGGATCCAACGCGTGTCCGGGTTGTCGAAGGGCTGCCCATGCCGGCGTTCACCACTGGGTGGTGGCGACCGCGTGTCTACCTGGCGCAGTCTCTGCTCGACGGAGCCAACGCGCTGTCCGACGAGGAGGTCGTGGCTGTCCTGGCCCACGAGGCGGAGCATGTCAGGCGGCGTGACCCACTGCGTTTTGCGCTGTTGCGAGCGCTGTCCCGCACTCTGTTCTGGATTCCGGCCATCGGTGCGATTGCCGAGGATATTGCAGACGAGGCGGAGATCCACGCCGACGATGCTGCCAGTCGTCGTACGGATCCTCTGACACTGGCCGGTGCGCTCGTCAAACTTGGTGCGTGGCGTATTGCGCCACCGCACACCCGGATTGCCGGAGATGTTGTTGGCTTTGTGCGCGGCGGGATTCTCGATCGACGGGTTCGTCGGCTGGCCGGCGAAGGCTTTGCCCCGCGGTCGCGTCTGACCACGCGCGCGATGCTGGGAGCGCTGGCGGCGTTGTGCATCACGGTGGCTTCCGGCATCGTGGACATTCACGGAATGCCATTGCATCCCACGGTTGGGCAGCCAGCGGCGGGACACTGCGCGCACGAAGGGTTGACCTCGTATCGGCATCTCTTCTGTCGTTGGGGTATCGCGGGCACATGGTTGCCGCGAGGTGGAGCCGACTGCCCCCATTTCCAGGCTTCTTTGTGAATGAAATTTTACGCATCGTAAAATGTCGCGATGAACACCGGTCACCGATGACGGGTGTTTGCCTTCCCTCTTCCTGGAGCACCGCATGACGCGATTCCTCACGCTGGTCGGGCTGGGCGCCGTGTTGGCCACCGTCCCTGCCGTTCCCGAGGCGATGAATACGCCTCACGCCAAACTCAAAACATCGTTGCCGGCGGCCGGTTCCACGGTCAGTACACCAGCAGAAATCCGGCTGACCTTCACGGAACCCGTCGAACTGGGCCTGTCGAAGGTGACGTTGCAGAAGGCCGGCAAAGAGATGGACGTTCTGAGCAGGATCACCGCCGACCAATCCGCCCCCGAGACGCTGGTGGCGTCGGTGACCCAGCCTCTGGGACCCGGCAGCTACACTGTGCAATTCAAGGTCGCGGGTGACGATGGGCATCCGATGGGCGGATCCGTCACGTTCACGGTGAAGTGAGGGCGTCGATCATGGCAATCTTCTCACAGCGGTTGGCAATCTTCGGCATGCTCGCGATGATCCTGGTGGCGGTACCGGGGCGAGCGCAGGCACCGACGGAAGCGCGAAAGGTGGAGGCTACCATTCGCGCCGCCTTTGCGGCAGCGGAACGCGGCGACATGGCGGCCCTGGATACCCTCTATGCCGGCGACAGTCTGACCGTGTTCGAAGGCGCAGGCGTCAACAATGGATGGACCGACTATCGGGACAATCATCTCGGCCCCGAGCTCAAGGAGATGAAGGAGTTCCGCTATCGTCCGATCGCCATTCAGGCCCATGTCTCCGGCAATCTGGCCTGGGCGACGGTGCAGTACGCGTTGAGTGCGCAGATGAATGGGCGGTCGATCGACAACTTCGGGCGTGGCACCGTGATTCTTGAAAAACGTGGCGCGCGATGGGTGGTGCGTCATACGCACACCGCATCGCGCGCCCGAAGACCGTCCGATCCGCCGATGCCACCGTCCAACGGTCGGTGACAGCAGCCCGCGAAGAAAGCGTTCAGGTACCGGTGCACCGGGTGCGGACCATCGGAAAGCTCGATCCGCGTGTGCGACCGTTCACCGTTCCGGAGATCATCGCCACCACGGAGTCGGCTCGGATGCGTCGGTAGCTGATACGCTGCGGAAAGTCGTGCTGTGGGTTCTCGAAGGTGACCACCGTATCGGTGATCGACACCACTGGAAAAACAGTCTCCGCCTGGCCACTCGGCGTTGCGACGTAAGCCAGGCGGTCACCGTGGTGGGCAATCCGCAGGAATTCCCAACTGCGCGTGGTATCCCGTACGACCGTTCGGCTTATGCCGACCATCGTGCCACCGCGGGGCGCCATCCACTGCTCCTCGGTGACTCGACCTGGTGCGTGCTGTGCCCAGCACCCGGAAAGCCATTGCAGACGGGCGATTTCCGACGTGGTCACTACGGCTTGCGCGCCGGCTGAATGCGAAACGCTGAGCAGTAGTGTGCCGCCGGCCAGGATCGTGCGGAAAAGTCGGGACATGGGCGTGAGATGCGGGGAGCCACGAAGAGGATCCCCTATCGTAGCCTGGAGCGGAGCGCTGTCCTTGGACAATTGCGACAGGCTGCGCTGAAGAGTCGATTTCATGACGATGATCTATCACGAATGGTCTGCTGTGGCATGCTCCAACGGCCTGGCGGTGTGTGGATGGCGCCTGCGTGAAGCGCCTCACACGCCACCGCATATGGCTACAGGGTCGCCGCCGTCCGAACAACTGGCTCCCGAGCCTGCACTGCCTGACGGGTGTCCGGAGCTGCTGCTGAACTTCGGAGATCCGTTCGAGCACCACGCAGCGGACGGCACTGTTCGCACCCAGCCGCGCGCCTTTCTGGTGGGACAGATCACCCGACCCTTCGATGTACGACCGACCGGTAAGGTCGATCTGGTTGCGGTGCGGTTCGAGGCGTACGGCGCTTGGTCTCTGACAGCGCCGCATGCGCCGCCGACCGACGACTGGATCGATGCGCATTCTTCGAAAGACACGATGCGCAGTGTGCAGCAGCTGTGGAACCAACTCGCGCCTCTCGATGATGGCGGTCGTGAACAGGTGATCACGGACTGGCTCGCGCAACACGTCCGAATGGCCCCGCGCGCCGATGAGGTCGTGACGGCATGTGTGCAGGCGCTGCGGGCTTCCGGCGGCGCGGCCAGCATTGAATCGCTCGCGGACCACAACCAGGTCGCGCTGCGCACGCTGCAACGCCGCTTTCAGGCGCAACTGGGCGTCTCGCCCAAGTTGTTCGCACGTATCGTGCGATTTCATCGGGTGTGTTCGGCGTGGCGCCGTGAGCCAAGCACACTGGCGCAGGTGGCTGCCGACAGTGGCTACTGCGACGAGTCGCACCTCGTACGCGATTTTCGTGCGTTTGTCGGTGAGCCGCCGGCAACGTTCCTTTCGGCGCTGCCGGCGTTCACCGCATTGTTCATTCCTCATCAATGACATGTGGATGGCGGTCTGCCATCCTGGTATTCAATGCGAGGCAGACCGGGGTACATCGTTCTCCCGGTCCTGCTTCGAGACTTCGTTCAGATCTATGCGCTGCGGCGCAGGCCACCACGCTGACCGCTCAACATCGGCGGCCGGTTGGCGCGTGTGCCGTTGCTGCGCACCGGACCGGAGGACGACAGAGTGAACTCGTTCACGAGTCCGTTCATCGTCGTGGCCTGACCCGCCAGCTCCTCGGCGGCACTGGCCGATTCTTCGGCGTTGGCCGCCACCTGCTGGGTGACACCGTTCATCAGGTCGACGGCGCGGCCAATGGCCGTGATACCGTCTCGCTGCTGTTGGCTCGCGGAAGCCACATCGGCCATCACGGTGCCAACCCGGCTGACACGCTGGTCGATATCGGTGAGTTGCTCGAGGACCGCCGCATTGAGCGTCACGCCTTCGTTGGCCGTGTTGACCGACTGCTCGATGAGTTCTGCCGTCTGCCTCGCGGCTTCCGCACTGCGCAGTGCCAGACCGCGCACTTCCTCGGCCACCACGGCAAAGCCACGCCCGGCGTCGCCGGCACGTGCTGCTTCCACGGCCGCATTGAGCGCCAGCAGGTTGGTCTGGAACGCGATCTCGTCGATCGTCTTGATGATCTTGGCCGTGCTGTCGCTCGACTGCTTGATGCGCAGGATGGCGTCGGAGAGCCGTTGCATTTCCTGCACGCCACGCGTAGAGCTCTGCTGCGCCTGCGCGCTGAGTTCTCGCGCTTCCGACGCATGTTCGGCGTTCTGACGTGTCACCGATCCCACTTCCTGCAGGCCGGCCGCTACTTCTTCCAGTGACGCGGCCTGTTCAGAGGCGCTCCGGGCCAAACCTTGGCTGCCATCGGCAATCTGCAGCGCGGCACTGTTGACCTGGTCGGCCGACGCCGCCACTTCCGACAGCGTGCGATTGAGTGCCTCGGCGGCCGTGTTGAGCGCGTGGGCCAGCACCGCGTGATCACCATGCCATTCGGTGCTCATGCGCGCTGACAGATCGCGGGCGGCAAGGCGCTCGAGCGTGGTGCGGGCTTCGTTGACCGGGGCAAGCAGGTTGTCGAGAATGGCATTGAGACCACCCACGAGATCCCGGAACGCACCCTCGAAGGAGGCCACCTGCGCGCGGTCACCGAGGCGACCGTCGATGGCGGCGGTCGTGAGCTTGCTGGTTTCCGCCTCGAGCGCGACCAGCGTGCCCTTGAGGCGCAGCATCGCCGCACCCAGCACGTCCCGCTGACCGCGCACCGTCACGGCCACGGTGACGTCACCCGATGCCAGTCGATGGGCAACTTGGGCGAGGTCGGCGTCGGCGCGTGCCATGCGCTGCATGGCCCGGGCGAGGTCGGCCACTTCGTCCTTTGCATTCTGATCGTCAAAGGCCACCTCGCAGTCGCCTTCGGCCAGCTGATTGGCTACGCCGGTGAGTTGGGCCAGTGGCTGCGTGATGCTCGTATAAATGCCGCGTGCCACCACGAGGCCGAGGATGAGGGCCGTGAGGCACAGTCCCACGATCAAGACGATGCCGCGAATGGCCTGTTCCTCGGCCACCTTCGCTTCGGTCGCCAGGGCCTGATTCTGCGTGGACACGAGTGAATCGATCGACTCGATGTACGAACGCAGCGACGGCAGCACGGACGACGTGAGCAGCACTTCCGCCTGCTCGATGTTGCCCGCCTTGCGCACCGCGGCCGCGGAATCGAAGGCCGCAGCGTGCACCACGCGCAGGTCCTTGATCTTGCGGATCTGCGTGACCATGGCCGTGTCACCGCGGAGCGAATCGGTGGCGAGCGAATCGAGTACGGCGTAGGCGCGGTTGATGCGTTCACGCGAGTTCGCGACCCCGGCGCTCGACTGTTCGATCAGGTCGGCCGACGTGGCCGCGAACAGAGCGAGCTTGAACCGGGCCGCTTCATTCACGGCATCGATCAGGGAGTTGGCCGCGAGGCCTTTCACCGCCACTTCACGGGTGGCGATGTCGACGGTGTGGCGGAGCGACTGCACGCGCACCGTGGCGATGGTGCCCGTCAGGCCCAGCAGCAGCAACA
Organism: Gemmatimonas sp.; assembly: GCF_036405635.1. Taxonomy (GTDB): domain Bacteria; phylum Gemmatimonadota; class Gemmatimonadetes; order Gemmatimonadales; family Gemmatimonadaceae; genus Gemmatimonas. Next base: position 7,921 of record NZ_DASWXE010000186.1, read on the forward strand.
GCAAGCCGAAACCGGCGATGAGCCGGTTGCGAACGGTCCAGCGACGCATGGAAATCTCTATGTAAAAGACGAGCGGAAACGCTCAGAACGAAAACGTCGTGCCCACGAAGCCCCACCGCTCCGTGCGAGCACTGCCGGGCGTCTCGCGAAGAAACGCGCCGGGCACCACGAGGGCGCCGCCAAAAATCAGGCGCCAGTGTGTCGTGGCCTTCCAGGTGCCGGTCAGGTCGTACTCGTCGGCAGCATGTCGTGCGCGCGAGTTCCCTGCGGACCGGAAGACCGAGTTCTGCTTGGTGTAGATGCCATCGTCGAGACGCAATCGGTCGAACCGATAGGCCGCTCCACGAAGGTTCAACGACGTGAATGGATCCCAGGTGCCGATCGCGTGCAGTTCGCGCACGTTCGGCCGTCCAATCACATCGGCATAGCCGCCATGCGCGTGTGCAGCGGGATACAACACGGCAAAGGCTTCAATGCGTCCCGTGGTTCCGGGCCGTTCTCCACTCGCCTCCTCGACGCCCACCGCAAGCGCGGGTTTGCCGCTGAGGCGTTTCCATTGCCATTGTCCTTCGCCAATCCAGAACCAGCCATCAATCACATTCGCCCCGGCACGACCACTCTGGTGTGCGCCCTCGAATTCGAGTGAGCGTCCATGTGCGGCATTGGCCGCGGTCCCCCATTGCCATTGCGCGCGACCGCCCGTCGTGAGCCGCCGTGTGAGCGGCGCCGACGGATTGCTGCGGATACGCTGTTCATACCAATACCCCTGCCACGTGGCCGGCAGCCCACGCAGCAATGGCTTCGCGCCGGCCGCACTGCCGAATGAGAGCGTGTGCAATCGGGCGTTGCTGTCGGGGCGGTTGGAGGCCGACTGACGTACCACCATTGGACGTGCATCGATGGCTTCAAAGGCGAACGCACCACGCACCAGTTGCAGACGCGCGCCTTGCGAGCCGCGACGGGTGTTCGCCCAGTCCGGTACACCGATCAGACGTTCGCGATTGAGCGCGATCTCCTGACGGCCGACACGCACGAACGACTTTCCGAAACCGGCATCCACATAAAGGTTCTGAATGTCGTGCCGGTCTGCGTCCGTCGGACGTGCACCGCCAGGCAGCGTGCGCCCGTAGCTTTGCGCATCACGCCCCTCCGCGAACACCCGGCCGAACCACCGCTTGGTGTTGCCGGCTACGAGGTCAGCGCTCAGTAGCAGGCGCGACTGGCCATGGTCATCATCGATGGCCCCGACGTTGAAGGCCCGGAAGAACTCCTCGCGCCAACGCGCCTGGCCGGAAATGGTCAGCCGGACCGGGTAATGCCCGGCGATCGGCATGTTCTTGAAGGTTTCATCCCAGCGCGTCTTGCGCACTTCACGCGAAACGGGCGTGGGAACGATGGGCGCCGGCGTATCGCCCGGGACGACCGCCGCAGCGGAGATATTGGTAGCTGGCTCGGTGGATCGTGAAGACACTGCTGTCGGCGCTTGGGAAGACTGTGCCAGCGCCGGCACCGCCACGACCAACAACAGAGCACACGGCCACCGGACCAGGTCGAGACGAGTCGGCATGGTTCGGGGCAGAGAGCAATGCATGGACACCGAACGTGGTGTCGTCATGTTCCAGTATCGGGACTCGCGAACAAAGGTTGAGTGCTAAGTTTTTTCGCGCCAATTGTTGTCGTCCGGCATTACACCCCGGGCGGTTGTATCACACCAGGCTCTCTCCAGGAGGAGTCATGATCCGCAAGGTGCTGCTCGTTGTGCTGTTGCTGGTGGTCGTGCTGCTCGGCTATGCGAGTACCAAGCCGGATAGCTTCTCGGTGGAGCGGAGCATTGATATTGCCGCGCCGCCCGAGCGCGTGCACGCATTGATCAACGACTTCCATGCCTGGGAAGCCTGGTCGCCGTGGGCCAAGCTCGACACGGCGATGACTGTGACCTACTCCGGACCACCGTCGGGCGTCGGAGCCGTCTATGAATGGACGGGCAACTCGTCGGTGGGTGCCGGCCGCATGGAGATCACGTCTTCCACACCGGGTACGTCGGTGGGCGTGAAGCTCGACTTCCTCAAGCCCATCGAAGGCCACAATGTCACCACGTTCTCGCTGACGCCGAAGGACGGTGGCACGAACGTGCGCTGGTTGATGGAAGGTCCGGCCACCTTCATGACGAAGCTCATGATGACCGTGACCAGCATGGACAAGATGATCGGCCCCGACTTCGAGAAGGGGTTGCAGCAGCTCAAGGCCACCGCCGAGAGTGCGCCGGCAGCGACAGCGCCTGCCGCTGCGCCGGCTGTCGATTCGACCGCCGCGCCTGCCGCCACCCCCGTGGTGGGTCCGCCAGCTCCGTAGTGTCACAGCCGGCGCATGGGCCTAAAGTCCCTGCCGCCGGACCCGATATTTCCCAATGAGGCATGTGTCGTCGGTCGAACCGACACACATGCCGCCTGGGCTGCGGGATCCCGAACCGATCGAGGCAGGTCGATACTCCCGGCATCCAGGCAATGTGTTGGGGGAGTATCTCATGCAGTGGTTCACCAACTTGCCGATTGGTCGCAAGCTGACTGTCGGTTTCGGTCTGCTGGCCATTCTGTTGGCCGCCGTTGGTTACGAAGGTATCCGCACCGCGCACGCGATTGATGGTCTGATGGGTACCATGCAGACCAAGCACGCCATGCCCGCGTTGCGTCTCAAGGAAGCCAATGTGCAGGTGCTGCGCATCTCGCGCGCCGTACGGAACGCCCTGCTCGATGGCGACGCCGAGCGCATCGCAAAGCGTGCCGCTGATATTCGCGTCTACGATTCCACATTCCTGGCCGAGTTCGAGGCCTATCGCGCCCATATCGTGCGCGACGAACAGAAACAGCAGGCGACGCGGTTGCTCGAGCGCTATCGCACACTGCGCCCGCAGCAGGACGCCATCGTCGAACTGGCCCGTGCTGGCAATGCCGAAGAAGGACGCGCCCGTCTCGATGGCATTCGGGCTCAGGCCGACTCCATAGATGCGGTGCTGGACTCGCTGCAGGAGTCCAAGCTGCAATTGATGCGCGCGACCGTCGACTCCAGTGCGGTCACTGTGTCGCGTTCCATCCGCAACCTGCTGCTCATGGTGACGCTGGCGCTTGGCTTGGCTGGCGCGGCCGCAGTTGGTATCACGCGTCCGATCGTGGGCGCGCTGTCACGCCTGCGCACGGTGGCCGATGGGCTGGCACTGGGTGACACACGGCAGCAGATCGACATCACCACGCGCGATGAGACCGGTCAGCTGGCCGCGTCGATGAAGAAGATGGTGGAAGCGCAGCAGGCGCTGGCCGGTGCGGCGCAGGCGATCAGCAGCGGCGACATGTCGGTGCAGGTGACCGCACGTTCCGACCGCGACACGTTGGGACTGGCGTTCGTGGACCTGCGCAGCACGGTGCAGCATATCATTGGTGAGACGGACTCGCTGGTGAGCGCCGCCCGCAGCGGCACCTTGTCACAGCGGGGAGAGACGTCGCGATTCAAGGGCGCATACAGTCAGCTCGTGCAGGGGATCAACGAACTGCTCGATGCGGTGGTCGCTCCCATCAACGAAGCGTCTGACGTGCTGGCCCGCGTGGCCGATCGTGATCTGCGCGCGCGTGTGACGGGCACTTATGCTGGCGATTTCGAACGCATCAAGGAGTCCATCAACGTCGCGGCCACCACGCTCGATGCCGCGATGCTGCAGGTGCAGGCCGCCGCTGAGCAGGTGTCGTCGGCCGGCGAACAGATCGCCACCGGCAGCCAGGGGCTGGCCCAGGGATCGTCCGAACAGGCGGCCTCGCTCGAAGAGGTCTCGAGCAGCCTGCAGGAGATGGCGGCCAGTGCGACGCAGTCTGCTGCATCGGCTCGCACGGCACAGGCGACAGCAGAAAAAACCCGGGCGCGCGTCGTGCAGGGGCAAGAGAGCATGCAGCGCCTGTCCACGGCCATCGAGCAGATCAAACTCTCGAGCGACCAGACGGCCAAGATCGTGAAGACGATCGACGAGATCGCGTTCCAGACCAACCTGCTGGCACTCAACGCCGCCGTAGAGGCCGCGCGTGCCGGAGATGCCGGTCGCGGCTTTGCCGTGGTGGCCGAGGAAGTGCGCAGTCTCGCCATCCGCAGCGCCGAAGCCGCGCGAAACACGGCGGCGCTGATCGAGCAGTCGGTGACGACGGCCAGTCAGGGTGTTGCGTACAACGCCGAAGTCGTGGAGCGTCTGGGAGAGATCGACCGTGACGTGAACGAAGTCACGACGCTGGTCAGCTCGCTCAGTGCATCCAGCACCCAGCAGGCGGGTGCGGTGCACCAGATCAATGCGGCCGTGGATCAGCTCAATGCCGTCACGCAGCAGGTGGCGGCCAATGCCGAAGAATCGGCGAGTGCGTCGGAAGAACTCGCCGGACAGGCCATGACCCTCAATGACCTGGTGGGCAGCTTCGAACTCTCGGGTGCCACGTCATCGCGTGGCACCCGGAGTTCACGTCGTCGCTCAGTACGTCAGGTTGATCTGGTACACGGCCGTGGTGCCGCTGATTTCGTTGCCCACGATGAGGAGTGGCTTGCCGTTGGGTGACGCCTTGGCGGAGATGAAGGCGATGCCTTCGGGGCCCAGGTCACCGGTCGCACCCGAACGCGGGTTGATATAGGTGACAAAGTTCGGCGACGTGGGTGAGGTGATGTCGTATACCATCACACCGCCCACGCGCTCGAGTCCGATGAACGCAAAGGTCTTGGAGCCGAAGGTGCCGAGTGCCACACCTTCCGGTTCCGGGCCCTTGTTGTCGCTGCGATCATCGGCAGCGTTGCCTTCGTTGCTGGCATTGAATGCCACATTGGGCAGTGCCGAGGTGCGCTGCTCGAGCTGATCGCCGGAATCCCACACCTGCTGGCCCGTGGTCGCATTCCAGATGGAGAAGGAGCGGCCACCCAGGGCGTACAACGTGTCGAACTGATTGGTGGTGGCATTGCGACCGAGCATGGTCGTCACCGTGAGACGACCAAGGCGCGCCGCATCCTTGCACGGACCACCGCACACGGCGTCGGTGAAGATCGCCGGATTGAGATCGAGCGTCGATACGCGGGCTTCTTCCTGCAGTCCCGGCGGCCAGTCGCGGGCATCGCCTTCGTTGGCTGTGACCAGGTAGTGCTGGCCGGCCACTACGTACGAGGCGATCGCGTCCGGCTGATACATGCCACGCACCGGCCACGTGCGGATGTTCAGCGCGTTGTCACGGTCGCTGGCATCGATGCCATTGCCGGCGCGCGAATGGTCCTTGTAGCCCAGTGCGCGCACGGCCGTCACCGTACCAGCGGCGATGTCGACGGTCGCGATGGCGTTGTTCTCCTGCAGGGTGACCCAGGCGGTACGGCTGTCCGCCGAGACCGTGATGTACTCCGGCTCGAAGTCCTTGGCCGCCGTCGCGTTGGGGCCGTAGATGCGCACGCCACTGGCGCGCAGTGCGGCCTCCTGTCCGTTGTACGCCGCAAAGCCTGCCGTGCGCACGATCGGCGTGCTGATGTTCGCCACGTCGATGATGCTGACCGAGCCTTCCGGGTCCACGGCATAGGTGGCCGACGGTTCACCTTCGTTGGCCACCAGCACGTACCGACCGCTCGGCGAGAACGTCACCATGTCCGGCAGCGCGCCGACGGTCACATTGGACACCGCCTGCAGGTCTGACGCGCGATAGAAGACCACGCGACCGTTATCCGTCTTGACGTTGGCTTCCACGGCGACGGCCACATAGCCGCCAAACGTGGCGACACTGTTGGCGGCGGCGCCGAAGGCCGACACGCTGATCGTGCCTGCGCGGGTGGGCAGTGCCGGATTGGAGAGATCGAGCACGTCCACCGAACCCAGGGCGCCGTTCACCACGAAGAGGCGCTTGCTGGCCGAGTCGAACGCGGTGATTTCGGCCGCTCCGACACCACCGCCGGTGAAGCTGCCGATGCGTTCGAGCGTGAGGCTGTTGGGCGTCGGCTCGGGTGCCGGCGTTTCAGGGCCGACGTTGTCGTTGTCCGAGCAAGCCACCGCGATGGACAGCGGCAGCAGGGTCGTGGCCAACAGGGTGCGGCGAAGGGAGGTGCGACGCGGGGCGGTAGCCGTGCGGGAGATCGTTACCAAAGTCATGGAGAGGGGTGAAGGGAATCGTCAAGAATCCCCGGCCCCGGTCACGTCCCGGCGAACGAGACATCACCGTAGCATCACGGATGCGTCACGGTCAGGGCGCGTTAGATTGCCCGCGGCATTCCCTCCACGCCCCCCTCCTCTCCCCTCCATGCTTCCGTCGTTCCGCACCGCGCCGGTGTCCCTGACCGGTGCCCTTGGTGTGCTCGGTCTCGTCGCGTCTGTTGTGTTCTCCCATCGCGCTTCCGCCCAGGCGGGCGGCGGTGCCCCTCCCACTCCGCCGCGACTCGATGCGGCAGTGGCCGATTCTTTCGCCCGGGCCGCGCGCGCACGTCCGCGCCCCAGCACCACCGCCATTCGGGTGACCACCGCGCCCACCATCGACGGGCGTCTCGATGAGGCGATGTGGAAGGAAGGCACACCCATCACCGAGTTCGTGCAGCGCGAACTGAATGAAGGGGTGCCGGCCTCCGAGCGCACCGAGATCCGGCTCGCCACCGACGGGAAGTATTTGTACATCGGAGCGCGCATGTACGACCGCGAGCCGAACCTGATCGTGCCGGGCGAAAAGATCCGCGACGTGCAGCTCAGCAACAGCGATCACATCGCCTTCATCTTCGATACCTACCACGACCGGCAGAACGGTTTTGTGTTTGCGACGACACCGGCCGGCGTGGAATACGACGGTCAGGTGATCCGTGAGGGTGAAGGTGGTGGTGCCTCGGTGGCCGGCCAGAATCGCATGCAGGCCGGCGCGATGGGCGGCTTCAATGTGAACTGGGACGCGAGTTGGACGGTGGCCACCGTCATCGACTCACTGGGCTGGACGGCCGAGTTCCGCATTCCGTTCTCCACGCTGCGCTTTCAGGCCGGCAGCGACGATCAGACGTGGGGCCTCAATGTCTCGCGCAGCATTCGTCGCAAGAACGAAGAGCTCTACTGGTCGTTCATTCCGCGCCAGTTCAACCTGTACCGACTCTCCCTCGCCGGTACGCTGACGTCGCTCGATGTGCCGTCGCGGCGCATCCAGACGATCACGCCGTA
>NZ_DASWXE010000187.1:0-9310 GCF_036405635.1 Gemmatimonas sp.
TGACTGGCGGCCCGGCCAGCCGTGTCAGTGCCACTGGCCGTCACCTGCTGCTGTTGAAAGGCGGGCAGGGCATTCGTGTGCTCGAGCCGACCATGGCTCGGTGAGCGTGGTGTAGAGAGACGTCGGTGGCCGATTCAGCAATGTATGTCGGGCAGTATCAGCAGAGGCCTGCCCCGATGTGATATTTGCTGACTTCGGCCACGACGCTGTCACCGTCCACGAAATGATCCAACACAAAGAGCGTGTCGGCGAGAAATGACAACCGTGGGATGGACGTTGAATCGTGTGCCGGCACTTGTACGTCGATGCAGCGGGGCGCCTTCGCGCGCGGAATCACCGTCATGAACACCCGTCCAACGACCAGGCTGTTGTTCACGACGCTCGCATCGAGATGAAAGACGGCCAATCGGCCACCAGACAGGATCCGAAGACCAAAAGGCTGCGACAGCTGCTTTCCTACGTCGTAGATGTTTCGGCCTTCGCCCACGGTGTAGTCGATTTCCCTTGGAATGCCCCGCCGTGCGGTGCGGGGAATGGGGAGGGAATCCCGAGGCTGCCAATCACGATCGGCGATGATCACGTACTCCGAGCGTCCTCCGAAATACAGGATACTGTCGCCGGCAACCGCCAGCGCGGGCTCTCCCCAGATAGCCCAGAACAGGTCGCGATAGACATCGAGCACCTGCCCCAGTCGCTCCGGCTCCCCCGCTCCAGGGCGCCAACGAATGCCCGCGGTGCCGTGTTCCACGTCAGGAGCGGCCGTGTACAGAGTCCGGTCGACGTACACGAGTGGTGAGACCAACCCGGGCAGTGGCAGGTATGCGGTGACGGTCTTCGATGCGAGGTGCCAGAGCACCGCCCGGCGGCGCAGGAGATCGGCAATGACGAGCGTCGTGTCGTCGATCGGCGTCAACCAGGCCGGCCCCTCGAACTCGTTGGGGCCTCCGCCACGACGACCGATTGTTTCCATGAACGAGCCGCTCGCGTCGAAACGCAGTACGCGACGGCTTGGTATGTCAGTGACGAAGTACTCGCCACGTTGCGAGACGGCCAATGCGTTCGGCTTTCCAATGAACACGGTGTCTCGGTCTTTCAGGCGGACCTTCGCGAACGCCGTCAGAGTCATGTTGCGACCCGGCGGACTTGACGCGGCGTTCCGGGGCGCCTCACAGCCAACCAGACTGGCAATCAGTGCCAGCAATATCACGATGGTATTGTTGCTGCGCATTGCCATTTCCGGTGAAGAGAGGCGAGAATTTGCTGGACCGGAAAGACCGCCGCCAGTGAATCCTCATCGCATACGCTGACCAATCGACATGCCGGCTGACGACAAGCCCAAAGGACCCGCGTCCTACTTTCCTTCCATCGAGAAGAAGTACGGGCATCCGATCGGGCATTGGCTCGGTCTGGTGCAAAACAAGACCGGACTGAAGCACATGGAACTGGTGTCGTGGCTCAAGACCGAGCATGGTCTCGGTCATGGGCATGCCAACGCCATAGTCGCCCATGTGCTCGCTGGAACGAAGTAAGCCAACCCGTCATCCATTCATGAACGCGCTCGAACGTGTCCAGAAGTTGAGAAATGCCGGTATCACGACATGCGCGATGGTCGATGTTCCTCCGCGTGCGTCCGGAGAGGGTGCGGTCGATCAGGTCGTGCAGGCGCATGGCTTTCAGGGGCTCGCGTCCGAGTGGATCGAGGTCAGTGCGGCCGATGCGCAGGCCATCGTGACGGCGCTATTGCACCGTGATCTTGCTTACGGCGCCGAGCTCATGTCGCTGGCGAGCGCGGCAGATCTGGCGACCCCGTTGTTCGATGCGGTGCCGGAGCCACACGCGTACTTCACCAATGGTGACTGGGTGATGAACCCCAACGGGGGTGAAGCGACGTTGCGCGGCTGGAACCCGATCTCGGACGCCACGTTTGATTCGGGAGTGGTTTGCCTCGGTGCCGGTCGCGCCGCCGTGTTCTGGGTGCAAGACGAGGACTAGTCCGCTTCCCCCATCCTTCCCCACCGATGACCTCCTGGATCGCCATCATTCTCGGTAGCGCCTTTGCCGGTTCCTCGGCGTGGGAGCTCGCACGCGGATGGCGGGCAGCGCGATGGCCGGTGGCGACGGGGCGCTTGCTCGAAGCCGGCGCGCAGGAGCGGCAGTCCCGTGGTACTCGTTATGTGCCGGCCGTGCGATACGAGTACACGGTGGCGGGGCAGGCCCTGACAGCCACGCGTCTGCGGTTTGGGTGGGACCGCCTGTATGGGTCGCCCGAGGCAGCGGAGCGTGCCTTGCTTGGGATGAAGCCGGGAGCGACCGTGCCGGTGCACTACAACCCGCAGAATCCCCCTGATGCCGTCCTGTGGCCGGGTGTGCGGCCGATGATGGTGGTCCTCCTCGTGATTGGCCTGGCGATGATCGGACTTGGCGTCCGCGGATAGGCGGCTGCTGTGCGTGGCTGTTGTGGTGTTCACGTGGATAGTCCTGGAAGCAGCGCCTCTCTTTGGTTGGGACAGGCATCCACGTTGGTGAGCCATCCATCAGGCTGAGCGACCGACATGGGCATCTACACGGAGCATTGGGATCAACACAGAAAGCAGGCCAGAAAGCACCTGGTCGATTTCCTTCTGCTGTTTCTCATCGGTCTGCCGCTGGCCATTGGCGCGGCCTACGTCGGCGATCGCTTTGCGCTCGAGCCGCAGCTTCTCTGGCTACTGGGGCCACTCATCGTGTGGCTCGTGGTGTTCACCAGGCTCGTGCTGCGTAGCACAGGGGTGATCTGTCCGCGCTGCGGTGCGAAATACTCGCGTGGCAAGTATCTGCCGAACTGCCCGGGCTGTGGACTGCCCATGTTGCAGGAGAATCCCTGAACGGCGTGTGACGGGGTGTGCGGTGCCGAGGTATGGGTTGTCCCGGGCTGCTCGGCGAACCGAAGTGTGGTTGTGCCGGTTCTGATCGAGCGTCCGCATTCCTCCGCACGTCACCCTCATTTTGAGATTCACGATGATCCGCCGTTTGTTCACTCTTGGATTGGCCGTTGCACTGAGCACGGGCTGCTATCACGCCACCGTCGAAACGGGCGCCACCCCCTCCGCACAAGTCATCGACAAGCCGTGGGCCAGTGGCTGGATCTATGGCCTCGTTCCGCCCTCCATCGTGGAAACGGCGCAGCGCTGCCCGAGTGGTGTGGCCAAGGTCGAAACGCAGCTCTCGCTGCCGAATCAGCTCGTGAGCTTCGTGACCTTTGGCATCTACACGCCGATGTCCATCCGCGTGACGTGTGGTCAGGGACGCACCTCCGACGCCGGCAGCACGACGATCAAGTCGAACGGCAACGGCCAGGACGCCATTCATCAGGCCGCTGAACAGTCCGTTCGCGAACAGATGCCGGTGCTGGTGCAGTTCTGAGTCACCTGAACCGAGGGAGGGGCGAGTGCCTCTCCCTCGAGTCGTGTGTCAACTTCAAGCATTGTGATCGCATTGTGGTGAATGGCGCTGAGCGTCCTTGCGCTCCGCTTCGCCTGCTGCTGTTTTCCTGATGGTCCTCGGGCAGTGCTGCGAATCGGCATAAATTCATCCTCGCCATCATGACGTCGCTCTTCGTTCGCCAACGACGATTCTGCGTTGGGCTACTGGCCATTTGCTCCACAGTACTTCTTGCCTGCGGCGACGACGTGCAATCCGGCGCGGCTTCCGCCGACAGTGCGGCCACCATCGGATCCGCCGAATCGGCTGCTCCGCACGATGCGGTCGCCAGTCTGGCTTACCTGATCGCGTCGGCGGGTCGCGACTTCAAGGCCCACACCGCGGGGCCGGTCGAAGTGCGCAGTGTGCGCTATGGTCTGCGCGACACCACGGGCGGTGTGCAGAGCCACGTGCTGTGCGGGGAGTATCGGCGTGTGACCGCGACCGACACCACGGCGTGGACTGAGTTCTCCACCGTCGAAACATCCAGGTACGAGCAGTGGCTTGGCGAGACGCGCTACTGCCAGATCGTCGCGGGCGCGTGGAACAAGGACGACAGCGTCACGGTCCGCCTGCAGAAAGCCATTCAGTGATCGGGAGCTGACACATGGCCGTCAAGCGCATGGACAACATCCTCATCGTGGTCGACGATCTCGACGCGGTGAAGTCGTTCTTCCTCGCCCTGGGGCTCACGCTCGAAGGTGAGGCCGATGTGAACGGGCCCGACGTTGGAACGCTGATCGGCCTCGATGACGTCAGAACCACGATCGTCATGTTGCGCACGCCCGACGGACAGGGCATCGAGCTGGACAAGTTTCATCAGCCGGATGCCGTCAGGTTCGGTCCCGAGAAGTCGCCGGTCAATACACTGGGCATTCGTCGCATCATGTTTGCCGTGGACGACATGGCGGGCATGCTCACCCGCATGCGATCATTCGGATCCGAGATCATCGGCGAGATGCAGTACGGGGACACCTACCGGCTCGCCTACATCCGCGGTCCCGAGGGGATCATCGTGGCACTCGCTGAACAACTGTAGTGTCCACGTTCGCTCAATGATGCATTCGCTCCTGCTGGCGCTGTTGATGCCGTTGGTGGTGGCTGTGGCAGGTGGTGATCAACCACTCCCGGACCCAATGCAGCGGCACATCCCCTTCGCCGCGGGCGAATCGGCGAGGTACCGGGTCGGCTGGGGGATCTTCTCCCGCGCTGGCAGCGCCACGCTCTCGGTCACCCGCGATACCCTGCGCGCCGATACGGTGCTGCACGCCGTCCTCGCCGTGCGCGGCGGCATCCCGGGGGCGCGCATCAACGAGCGTCTCGAGACCTGGATGGATCCCGAGACCACCGCGTCCCGGCGATTCCTGCAATACGCGCGCTACCCCGGTTTTTCGCGCGATCGTATCCGGGAGTTCGACGCGGTGCACCGCAAATGGTCCGGCCACACCAATGCAAAGCCCGACTCCGGCAGCCTGCCCACTGCGCATCCCCTCGACGACCTGTCGACGGTGTTCGTGGCGCGCACCATCCCCCTCACGGTCGGCCAGGACGTGGTGCTGCACGACTACTGGCGTCCGGAGAGCAATCCGATCGTCCTGAAAGTGTTGCGCCTGGAAACGGTGAAGGTGCCCGCCGGCACTTTTCATACGGTGGTCGTCCGGCCGATCATCCGTACCAGCAGCCTGTTCGCCGAAAACGGTGAGGCCGAGGTCTACCTGTCGACGGGGGAGCATCGGGAGCTGGTCATGCTCCGGGCGAAGCTCAAGCTCGGCACGCTGGTGCTGCGGCTCGAACGGCATTCACCGGTCGCTCCTGCCAAGGCGCTGGAGTAATTTTCGGGCTTCGCAGCCTTTCGGTCCGGCCACCAGCCGGCTCCCCAGCACACCGCACGATGATCCGAAACACCTTCCTCCTCGCCGCGTCGGCCGTGGCCATGAGTGCGTCGGCCGCGCTCGCGCAGCCCGGACGTGGCGCCCCGCCGGGCCCGACCCAGCCCCCCACCAATCCGCAGGCCCTGCCGGTGGATCGTGCTGCGGCGCCTTACGTGCGCTCGACGCCGCCTTCCGATGCGATGATCCAGAAGATCTACGAGGAAGGCACGCAGCGTTCGCAGGTCATGAAGATCGCGCAGACGCTGCTCGACTCCGTCGGGCCGCGTCTGACGGGATCGACGGACGCTGACCGGGCGCAGACGTGGATGCTCGCCAACTATGCGAAGTGGGGCATTCCGGCCCGCATCGAAAACTACGGCACGTGGAACAGCTGGAAGAACGGCTCGGCGTTCGCCGAACTGCTGGCCCCGCGTGTGCGTGGTCTCGAAGTGACCGCCATGGGCTGGTCGCCGGGCACGGCCGGCAAGTGGGTGGAAGGCAGCGTGATCATGATCCCCGAAGACGTCGTCACGCCGGAAAAGTTCGCGGCCTGGGTGCCGTCGGCGCGTGGCAAGTTCGTGCTGCTCAATGCGCCGCAGCTCACGTGCCGCATGCCGGGACAGCTCGCCGAATTCGGCACGATCGAAACGCGTGACCGTCTGCGTCAGGAGCAGAGCGCGTTGTCGGCCTCGTTCAACCAGCGTGTGCTCGCCGGCGGTGGCCCGCGTGCCATTCAGGCGAAGCTCAAGGCCGCGGGTGTGGTTGGCGCGCTGACGACCAACTTCTCGCAGTATCCGGGCATCAACAAAGTGTTCGGCTCGCCGGCGCAGGAAATCCCCACGGTGGACGTGGGCTGCGAAGACATGGGTCTGCTGTACCGTCTCGCCGCGAACAATCAGGGCCCGAAGATCCGCCTGATGGTCACGGCTGAGAAGGGACCGGAACGTCCGATCGGCAATGTGATCGCCGAGATGAAGGGTTCGACGCTGCCGAACGAATACGTGGTGCTGTCGGCGCACTTCGACTCGTTCACGGGTGGCTCGGGCGCCACGGACAACGGCACTGGCTCGCTCACGATGATCGAAGCGATGCGCATTCTGCGCACGGTGTATCCCAACCCGAAGCGCACGATCGTGATCGGGCTGTGGAATTCGGAAGAGCAGGGCCTCAACGGTTCGAAGGCGTACGCCGAGATGCACCCCGAGGTGATCTCGGGCATGCAGATGCTGTTCAATCAGGACAACGGCACCGGCCGTATCTCGTCGATCAGCCCGGGACCGTTCGTGCACGCCGGCGCATTCCTCACGCGCTACCTGAGCGAGATGCCGTCGGAAGTCACGCAGTGGATCCGCCTTGGCAGCACGTCGCCGTTCAATGGCCCGGGTGGTACCGACCACACCACGTTCGTGTGCCACAAGGCGCCTGGTATCGGCACCGGCGCCCTGAGCTGGGACTACAGCAACACCACGTGGCACACCAATCGTGACACGTTCGACAAGATCATCCCCGAGGACCTGCGCAACAACGCGACGCTGATCGCGATGCTGGCGTACATGGCGTCCGAGGATGCGCAGAAGTTCCCGCGCGATCTCGTGCCGCAGGGCAATGCCCAGGACGGCACGCCGCGTCCGTGGCCGGTGTGCCCGGGTCCCACCAAGCGCGCGGCTGACTCGAACCGCTGAGTCTTGCCGCAGTAGCTGGTGTTGCAAAAAAGTGCGGATCGATCGGCAGCGCTATTCGCGGCTGGTCGATCCGCACTTTTTTGGTGGCAGTGCTAGAGTGAACTATTGTACCGCTTCCATGATCATCGGCACCAACTGATCACGGATCTTCCGCCACACGTCGTACTGCCCGTAGTTGCCCGCCGTGACTACAACGGTGAGACGCAGCTCCGGCACGACCACCAGGAACTGCCCGCCATTGCCGCCTGCTGAGTAGGTCTGAAATGTTCGTCCGCGCGCGGCAAGTACATTCCGATGCCAGCCGTAGCCATCGTCGGAGCTGTCGGGGCGGCTGATCACATGTCCGGTCGACGTCTTCACCCAGGACGCGGGCACCAGCCGGACGCCCTGCCACAGGCCGTCATCGAGATAGAGCTGGCCGAACTTGAGCAGGTCACGCGGACGCATGCGCATGCCACCGCCGGAGTACGCTTCGCCAGTGGGCATGAGATTGATGCCGTATTCGCCGAAGGCCATGGGCCGCCCGAGCGTCGACTCGAACAGTCGCGGCAACCAGAGTCTGGTGGCTTGCCCGATCACACTGCCGGCCATGTTGATGCCGGCCGAACAGTAGGAGTACGTGCTGCCCGGTGCCGTGATGCGAGGCAGTGCCTTGAAGAAGGCGAACCAGTCAGGCTGCGCTTGCTGCGATTGCATGGTGTCTTCGTTGCCCGGCGATGTGTCGTCGTCATCGTTGCAGGCGAGACCGGTGCTGTGCGAGAGCAAGTGGCCGAGTGTGATGTCGTGGACGCCGGCCCGTGTGTGAGCGGAGAGCGGAGCGCCGTTCAGCTTCGCGCCACGTTGCATGGCCGCACCGGCCATGATGGAGGTCATCGTCTTGGACGCCGAGCGCAGGTCGTGCATCATGTCGGCGTCGTATCCGCGAAAGTATTCGTCGAGCACCAGCTTGCCGTGGCGCGCCACCACGAGTGCATGCACGCGAGGCTCCGTCTCGCTGAGCGGGTCGACTGCGACGAGCGAGCGCACGATGGACTGCAGGGCCATGGCGTCCATCTGCACGCTGGCGGCGGTGGCAGCGCTCCATCCGTCACTGAGCGCTACCGGCGTGCGATAGGTGTATGGCGCGAGTGATGGAGAGCGGGTGACAAATCCGACGGCGTGTTCGCGTGTGCGGGGCTGCAACACGATGGGCGCACCAAAATCGAAGGTGATGGTACGTTGTGCCGAGTCGTAGAGCTGTGTCCACTGCACCTTGCCGGTGCGGGGATGGGTGAAAATCACCTGATCGCCGGCACGACTGACGACGTAAGACGCGGTACGTCCCGGCCAATTGGTCTCGGGGTTCCGAAAGGTGCCGCGCAGGGTGCGGTCGTCAGCACGGGTCACCATCAGGTACAGCGGAAACTGCTCCGGCACGGGCGCGACCTCGCCGCGCCAGCGATTGGTGCCCGCTTGGTGCAGACGTACCGGAGTGGCGTAGGCCGCATTCATTCCTGACGGCTGCACCCAGAACGCTTCGGGCACGGCGCCAGATGTATTTCCGCGCGTGCCGGCACGAGTCCACAGCTTGAGGGTGCCCTGTCCGCCAGGCAGTGTCATCACCACACTGTCACCCTGCTGTGCGGCGTGGACTTCAAACCCGGATACCCGTGCGGACCACCTCTGGCCGTGTCGCTCGAGCGTGAGCGCGCCACGCACCTGTGGTCCCAACTGCGGTTCCGCCCCCCACAGTCCCAGCAGGTCGTCGCCCGATTGGACAGCGCCCGGTTGTACGGCAGCAGTCTGCGCGCCGATTTCGTGCGAGATTACAGATCCGGCCAGAAGGCATAACCAGGTGCTGCGGCGAAACATCATGCGGTGGGCTCTCGTTGGATTGGGAGTCGACTCCGCGGAAATTTGGCGGCGAACGTCAGGCGCGTCTTGTAACGGCGCAACATTCCGAGCCCGAATACCGGTCCGTCACTCCTCCTCGTCACGATGCCTGCTGCTCCGCATGGTCACGGTCACCTCACGCTGCCCTTTGGGACGTTTTATGGGCAGGAGGATGTGCGTCGCAGCGAGCCGGGTCTCGAACTGTCGCTGCTGCGGGTCGACCCGCATCGCATCGTGGAGCGGCACTCGCACGACGAAGCGCACTTTGTGCTGGTGCTGGATGGCCTGTATGTCTCGACGGCCGACGGTGCGCCGCCGGTGAGTGAGGGTGTGCAGTTGATCTTCAATCCGGCGGGGACCACACACCGCGATCGGTTTGCCGCACGCGACAAGGTGGTCGACGGTCGGTTTCTGACGATCTCGCTG
>NZ_DASWXE010000188.1:0-7034 GCF_036405635.1 Gemmatimonas sp.
AATCTGCTGTCGACCTACGTGGATTGGCAAGAGCCCCACCTGTTCTACGGCGACCCCTTGTTCTGGTTCGACCATTGCAAGCGCAACTACTCGCGCCAGGTGGCGCTGCTGCACGACTATCCGCTGTATGAGTGGACAATCCTTGTCCGCAAGTAAGCACGCTCCCCCTTTGCTCCACGGACCCCGGTCCACAAACGCCCCATGGACATCATCGATACCTACAAGCGCGACGGGTTCGTTTGCCTTCCCAATGCCGTCGACCCGGCGGAGGTCAACGCCATCCGCCAGGAAGCCCAGGCCGTGTTTCGGCAAATGTTCCGCAAGAACCGCATCGAGGAACAGGGCGACGGCGAGCAGGGGTTCGCAGACGCACTCTATGCGCTGTTCAACGCCAACTACCAGGACTTCATCGGCGCCGCGCGCGCGGCGCAGCACATCCTTGGCATGCACCGCTTCGTCGTATCCGAGCGGATCACCCAGCTGCTGCAGCGCCTGGGTCTGACCATGCCCATCGTGTGCGTGAAGCCCATCATCTACTTCAACTCGCGTCACTTGGCCAAGATCGAAGGGCACTACAAAACGCCGTCTCATCAGGACTGGCGCAGCATGCAGGGCAGCCTCAATTCGGTGGTGATCTGGGTACCACTCGTCGACATCGACGTGAGCCTGGGCGCCATCGAATTCATCCCCGGCAGCCACCTGCAGGGCCTGGCCCCCACCGAGAAAGACACCTGGTATCGGCACATCCCCAACACGGTCGCGCCAGCCGAGGCCTTCGTTCCGGTCGAAGTCAAGGCCGGCGATCTCGTGGTGTTCTCGGCTTTCGCCGTGCACCGCTCGGGCAACAACGTGACGCAGGCCATCCGATGGTCGATCCACGTGCGATACAACGACGCCGCTGAGTCGACCTTCATCGATCGTGGCATGCCTCACCCCTACGCCGTCTACCGCCCCGAGCAGGAACTGGTCACGCCGGACTTTCCGACGCCGGAGCAGCTCAAGGCAGCCTTCGCATGATCACCGACCTGCGCGCCATTCCTCCCGGGCCGATCGCGCTCTACGGCTTTGGTGCTGTCGGCCGGTTCGTGTTCGACACCCTGAAGCGCGAGCGGCCCGACCTCCCCGTCATCTGCATCATCGATGACGGAAAGACCGGCGGCATGCACGAGGGCATCACCATCTGCTCGGCCGAGCAAGCGCTCGAGCGGCAGCACAGCTTCAGCCGCATCCTCGTGGCCGGGCTGGCCTGGCGAGCGATGTCCCAACGGCTTGACGCCCTGGGCCTGCGAGCCCACGACCCCGTCGACCTCCTGCGCGGCCCCGCCTTGACGCAGGACATGGAAGTTTCCCTGCCGACCGGGTCGATGCGCCTGGCCACGCCGAACAGGCTGTCGGCCATCGTCGCCGAGCGCTTCTTCGACATCGAGCCAGACACCATTGCCTGGATGGATGCCTTTCCCGCAGGCGCCTGCTTCTACGACGTGGGCGCATCAAACGGCCTGTTCGCCCTGTATGCAGCCATCGCGCGCGCCAGCACGGTGGTGGCCTTCGAGCCGGACGCGCTCAACTTTGGCCTTATGAGCAAGAACCGCGTGCTGAACCAGGATCGGATTCAACGCCCCTTCACCGCTTTGCAGTTGGCTCTGTCCGACCGGCCCGCACTGATCGAACTGGTCTCGCCGGATCTGCCCTACGAGGGCGCACATGGAAAGTTCAGTGGTGCCGATCAACGCGCTGGCCTGGTGGAACGCGGTGTGATGTACGCGCAGCCCTGCCTGGCCGACGCCCTCGACTCGCTAATCGAGCGCTATGGCCTGCCCCGCCCTGACTACCTCAAGGTGGACGTGGACGGCGCCGAGTTTGCTGTGCTCGAGGGCGCTCAGGGACTCCTGCAATCGGGCGGACTGCGCCAGGTGCTGATCGAAACCGAGGACGCGCTCGAGCCACGCTTGAGCGCCCACATGCGTCGCTTCGGCTATCGCCAACTGGCCGTTCACCGCATTCACGAAATGGTGGGTGGGCAGGTTCAGGGGGTGTCGAATTACCTGTACGGCCGCTCCTGACAGGAAGGAAGGCGCAAGCGCCATGCAATGGACCAAGCAAGGGCTGATCTACCGGCCCGATTCCACACTGCCCTGGCAGGCCAGCCATGCGGCGCTGCCCACGCGTTTACCGCTCGGCGGTAGCCGGTATCGCATCTTTTTCAGTTCGCGCGATGAGAACAACCGCGCCCATGTGGGCCACTTCGACATCGACCTGGCGACCGGAGTGACGTCGAACCCCGCGCGCGAACCGGTGCTGGTGCCTGGCGATTGGGGGCACTTCGACGACCACGGTGTACAGGCCTGCAGTATCGCGCGCGCCGACAACGGCGACCTCTACCTTTACTACCTGGGCTGGAACACCGGCAAGAAAGATCCGTTGTTTTATGCTGCCATCGGCCTGGCCATCAGCCGGGATGGTGGACAGACGTTCAGCAAACACTCCCCCGCGCCCATCCTGCAACGCAGCCGTTTCGACCCCTGGATGGTGTCTGGTGGCACCGTCATCCGCCAAGGCCCCGAGTGGTTGATGTACTACCTCTCCGGCTTCAAGTTCGAGTTCACCGCGGGCGGGGCTATCTCCTGGTACGACATCAAGATCGCCCGCTCGCGAGACGGCATCGAGTGGACACGCTCGGGTGAAGTGGCGTTGCCGCTGCAAGACGACGAGACGAACATCTCGCGCATGACCATCGACGAGCACCACGGCCGCTACCGTGCGTGGTTCCCCGTCAAACGACGCGATGTCGGCTACCGATGCGGCTACGCGGAAAGCCTGGACGGGGTGACCTGGACGCGCCAAGCGGACCACTGCCTGCCAGTGAGCGAGAGCGGATGGGACAGCGAAGCGATCGACAAGATGGAGGTGATCCGTCACGGCGATCGGCTCTACATGCTCTACAACGGCAACCGATTCGGCCGCGACGGTATCGGCCTGGCGTATTCCGATGGCTGAGTTCATCCACTTCCGCGACATTGATCCCGCGCGAGCGAGCAGTTGGACTGGCAAGCGCGTGCTGTCTATCGACATCGACTGGGCGCACGACGCCGTGCTCGAAGACACCATCGACCTGATAGAGCGGGCGGCCATCAAGGCGTGCTTTTTCGTCACGCACGACACACCCTTGCTGGCGCGTCTGCGGGCCAATCCCCTGTTCGAGTTGGGGCTGCATCCCAACTTCGACCCCTTGCTCAGTGGCGAGGCACTGCGCTCGGCCCGCGACATCGTGATGGACCTGGCACGCGTAGTGCCCGAGGCCAAGGTGCTGCGCAGCCACGCCATGACCACCTCCGGGCGCTGGCTGGAGCTCTACCGAGAAGCTGGCGTCACGCACCTGAGCAACTACCTCATGTTCGGCGATGCGAACATCCACCCCTTTCGCCAGCTCAATGGCCTGGTGGAAGCGCCGGTGCATTTCGCGGACGATGGCCTTCTGTTCCAGCGCGCCATGTCAGCGGTGAGCTTCCATCTGGACACCGAGCTTCTCGCAAGCGGTGGTGGACTGCGTGTCTACAACTTCCACCCCATTCATCTGTTCCTGAACGCTGAGAGCCTTGATCGCTACGGCGCGTCCCGCCCGCACGCCGGCGACCCGAATGCCTTGCGGCGACTGCGGTTCGACGGCGATGGCGCGCGCACCTGGCTGTCCTCCCTGCTTCGTTGATCCCTGCCCCGCCCATGCCCATTCCACCCGCGCGCGCGAAAAAGTATGCGCAGCAGCTCGTACAGAAATACGACATCGACTGCCGTGGCCTCACCATCCTGACCGAAGCGGCCTCAGGCACGTACCTGTTCAACCCCATGATGGCGTTGCTCGGCGGCGCCGAACGCGTGATCGCCTATTGCCGCAACAGCCGGTACGCCAGCACGCAGGAAGTCGAAGCCTCCATGCGGGCGGTCTATGCCGCGGCAGGGCTCGATGAACGCTGGGAGTTCCGCACCAGCCTATCGGACCACGACATCGCCGCCGCCGACATCGTCACCAACAGCGGGCACCTGCGCCCCTTCGACGCGGCGTTCCTGAACCGCATGAAGCCCACCGCCGTGCTGCCCCTGATGTGGGAGCCATGGGAGCTACGTCCCGGCGAGATCGACCTCGATGTCGCGCGGCAGCGCGGCATCCTCATCATGGGCACCAACGAACACGAGGCACCCTGTGATCTGCGGCCTTACAGCTTTCTCACCGCCATGCACCTCGCCATGAGCCACAAGGCCTCGGTAGCGGATGACCGCATCCTCGTCATAGGCGATCAGTACACGCTGGCACAACCCATGGAAGACGGCTTCCAGCGCCTCGGGATCGCGTGCCGGCGCATCGCGCCCACTTGCTCACCGGCCGAGGCCGCGCAAGCCGCGCAGTGGGCCACCTACATCATCGTTGCCGAACACGCGGACCACCGGCTTCTGGTGGGACCCTCAGGCCTGATCGATACGCAGCAACTCGTTGCCGCCAACACCACGGGCGTTGGCGTGGTGTCCGGCCGCGTGGACCGCGACCACCTGGAGGCCCACGGCATCTCGGTCTACCCGGAACGCATGGCTCCCCCCGGTTTCATGTCGTACATGCCATCCGAGTTGGGGCCCTATTCGGTAATGGACTTGTTCGCCGCCGGCGTGAAGGTGGGCCAGGTGATGGCGCGGGCCCGTTTGGGAGGCATGAGCCTCGCCGAAGCGGCCCAACATGCGCTGAAGCACAGCCCGGCAATGGATCTGGAAGGAGACATGGCATGGACCTGAGCGACGAGGAAAAGCGGCTGCTCGACACGCTGCGCTCGCTGCACGGCAAACTGCGCGATCACACACACGCCACCTACCAGCGCATCAACCCCTTCTACGAAGACCTCTTCGAGTGGAAGGAGCGCGGCAAGTATTGGAGCGGCGAAGACGGTGTGACCATCTACAACTCCACGACGCTGGCGGGCAAAGTCGACATCGGAGCCCACACCTGGATCGGACCCTTCTGCTCCATCGATGGCACGGCGGGCATCCGCATCGGCCGGCACTGTTCCATCTCGGTCGGCACGCAGATCCTCACGCACGACTCGGTGCGCTGGTGCCTGTCGGGCGGCGTGGAGCCCTATGACTACGCCCCCGTGTCGATCGGCGATCACTGCTTCATCGGCTCGCACGCCGTGATTCTGAAAGGCGTGACGATCGGCAATGCCTGCGTGGTTGGGGCCGGAGCGGTCGTGACTTCCGACGTGCCCAGCAACACCATCGTGGCTGGGGTGCCAGCACGCCGCATCGGGCGCACGATCACCCGCGAAGGTGAGCGCGTGCAGTTGGTCATGGACGACGACGTCCCCCCGCGAGACGACGCACGATCGGAGAGCACACAGCGATGAGCCGTTCTCCGTCCACGCACCAGCGCGCTCCGCGCATCTTCCTGGGGTTGACCGAGGTATCCGGCTACTACGCCCAATTGCGCAAAGGATTTACAGAACTGGGTATCGAGTGCGTGCACATCCCCATCCAGGCCCACCGGTTCGCCTACGACGAAGCGCAGGACATGGGTTGGCCGGCACGCCTGGCGCGTTTCTTCGTCAAGCGGCGCGTAGCGGTGCCCGAAGCGGCGCACTGGCGGCGCCGGGCCTGGCTGGTGCCAGTGACGCTCACACGGGTGATCCTGTTCGTGTGGGCGGTGCGGCGTTTTGATGTCTTCATCATGGGCGGCGGCTCCAGTTTTTTCAGGTTCTGGGACCTGCCTGTGCTGCGCTGGCTGGGACGCCGGGTCATCTATGTGCTGCATGGCACCGACGCGCGCCCCGCCTACCTCGACGGATCGTTCTACCAGGAGCGACACGCCGCCACGCGGCAGAACGACCTCGACCCGCCGCCGCTCGACGACGAGCTCATCGATGCCTATGTGTCCGCGACCGCGGTTCGCCACCGCGACGTGCGATGGATCGAACGCCATGCGCACACCGTGGTTTGTGGCCCCGGGTTCGCTCAACTGCTGGACAAGCCATTCGTCAACTTTGCGGCTGTGGGCATTCCGTTCTCGCCCCCGGACACACACTTGCCCGAGCCACGCACGCCCGACGGCCGTGTGCGCATCCTGCACGCGACCTCCGACATGGTCGGCCGCGGCACCCGCATCACGCGCCGCCTTATCGAAGAGCTGATCGAACGGGGCCTGCCCATCGACTTCATCGTCATGACTGGGCAACCGCACCTGCGCGTACTGGAGGAACTTCAGGCCTGCGACTTCGTGGTGGACGGGCAGTGGGCGGACACCCCCATGGCCGGCTTTGCGACGGAATCGGCCCGCTTCGGCAAGCCGGTGGTCATGGGGGGCTACTACGCGGCCAATGTGCGCCGTGACATGCCCCCCGAAACCATTCCGCCGACCTGCTTCACCACGCCCGACCAGATGCAGGCCACGATCGAAAGGCTGGTGGTGGATGCGGAGTACCGGCGCCAGGTGGGCGAGGAGATGCGCCGCTTCGTGCTTGAGGCCTGGACGCCGAGAAGCGTGGCGGCGAAGTACCTGCAACTGCTGGAAGGCCGTGCGCCCGGGTCGTGGTGGAACGACCCACATCGCAACCTCTATCACTTGGGTGGCGGCCTGTCCGGTGACCGCATCCGCGCCATCGTGCGGGCGATCGTGGCCCGTCACGGTGAACAGGCCCTGTTGCTCGAGCACAACCCGACGCTGCGCGACATGCTGATGACGTTCGTGCGCGAGACGCGGAACTGAACGGACCACGATGGGCCTGCAGCGACTCGGCCGGGACACCCTCCTCTACGGCCTCTCGACCCTGCTTGTCCGGGGGCTCCAGATCTTTCTGATCCCTGTGTACTCGCGGGCGCTGGGCTCGGGCGAGTACGGGGTCGTGGAAACCGTCGCGATCGCGGGCGCGCTGGTGAACCTGACGATCGCGCTCGAGATATCGCAAGGCATGGCGCGCTACATCGCCGACGCGCCCGATGAGTCCGCCCGGCGCGCACTGGCCAGCACGGCGGTCGCTTTTGCCGCGTTGGCCTATGCC
>NZ_DASWXE010000189.1:0-3634 GCF_036405635.1 Gemmatimonas sp.
TAGCGGTCGAAACCCGTCGCGATGACCGTGACGCGGATCTCGCCCATCATGGCCGGCTCGTGGACGGCGCCGAAGATGATCTCGGCCTCGTCGCCCACCGCATCGTGCACGATGTCGTTGATCTGGTGCACTTCGCCGAGCGTGAGGTCTTCGCCGCCGGTGATGTTCACCAGCACGCCCGTGGCGCCGGAGATGGAAACGTTGTCGAGCAGCGGCGAGGCGATGGCCTGCTGCGCGGCTTCACTGGCGCGATTCTCCCCGCGGCCGATGCCGGTGCCCATGAGCGCCGAGCCGCCGTTCTGCATGACCGTGCGGACGTCGGCAAAGTCGACGTTCACCATACCGGTCTCGCTGATCAGCACCGAGATGCCCTGCGTGGCGTGCAGCAGGACTTCGTCGGCCTTCTTGAGCGCTTCGTGGAACGGGATGCCCTTGCCCACGACGGCCAACAGACGCTCGTTCGGCACGATGATCATCGTGTCGACGTTCTTGCGCATCTCGGAGATGCCCTCTTCGGCCTGCCGCATGCGCTTGCGGCCTTCGAAGAGGAACGGGCGAGTCACGATGCCAACAGTCAGCGCCCCGGCTTCACGCGCGAGCTGACACACGACCGGCGCGGCGCCGGTGCCGGTGCCACCGCCCATGCCGCAGGTGACGAACACCAGATCGGCGTTGCCGAGCACCCGCTTGGTGTCCTCGCGGTTCTCTTCGATGGCCTGCCGTCCGATCTCCGGGCGAGCGCCGGCGCCGAGACCGCGCGTCAGCTTCTTGCCGATCTGGATCTTGACGTCGGCCTTGGAATTCATGAGCGCCTGCGCGTCGGTGTTCACCGAGATGAACTCAACACCTTCGAGGTGTTCCTCGATCATGCGGTTCACGGCGTTGCCGCCACCGCCGCCCACGCCCACCACCTTCATGCGGGCGTTCTGGGAAGCGCTCTCTTCGAACTCGAAGGTCATCCGGGGGAGCTCCATACGGGGCTTGGTCGGCACGGGGTGAATGACGCAGCACTCCTCGCGGAGAAGCGCTGGCGATCGAGCTGCAGCGAGCACCGCCCACGTTGGCGGTCCGCGCTCCCGATCGATGTGCAAATGTGGACGAAACCGAAACTGATGCCGTTGCTCCCCTAGAATACACTTCCGGCGAAATCGCGCAACCCGTGGATTCCTTTACACTTGTGGAACTTTGTGACGCACCGGCGAGCCCATCAGACGGGCATCACGTTATCCACATTTGAGCGCGCCGTGCGAGGATGTGAGATTGGCGACGGACAGCCGTGGCACGGGGCGCTCCGGGTCATCTTTTCCCGACCTCCGCGGGCTTCACGATGATGGCACCAATCGTTTCAAACCGGCTCCGATCGTTCATACGTACGAAACCTGATCGAGAACTGATGGCAGTCTGGACCAGATGCCAGAGAACCACCTTGCCGCGGATCACACGGAAAAGCACGGAAACATCAGGATCAGACAACAGCCACGACAAGAACCAGAAACCAATGGTGGGCGTGGCGGCCAGTACGGCGCGCAGATCAATCCGTGTCGTTTCCGCCTGTATCCGTGTGATCCGTGGCAAAGCAGTTCGCAGTTCATGGTTCCCCGCCCCTACAAACGAACAGCGCGCCCCGGAACCAGTCCGGGGCGCGCTGCCACTTCACCAGGAAAGGAACGCGTTACGGCACGATCGGCTGCGCCGGCTTCTGCTCCTTCGGGGCACCAGCATCGTTCCAGTTGATGATGCTGTTGAACACCATGCCGAACTCGCCGTGGTTCTGCCAACGGTAGATCGGGTTGTTCGCGAACATGATCACGCGACCCTTGCCCTTCACCGCGCTCGGCACGTCCACCGCGAAGGGGCGCGACTTGAGCGAATCGGCACCGGTCATGAGCCCCGAGATCACCGACTTGTCGCCGCCGACGTAGCGCGCGAGCACGTTGGCCTCATCGGCGATGCCGACCTTGAACGGCGTGCCGCCCACGTACTTCACCGGAATGTTCGTCTTGCCGAAGCCATAGAACACCGGATGCTCAGGACGCGTGACTTCCGCTTCGACGAGCGGACGCTGCGCCGACAGACCAGCCACCGGCGTCTTGTCGACCGTGCCAGCCCAACCGAACTCGATCGGCAGACGCGCCGACTCACCGATCGCGATCAGCGTGCCGCCCGACTCGAGGAATGCCGCAAAGGCATCGACACCCTTCTGACCGAAGCCGCCGGTGATGTCAGGCGTCGAACCATACACGCCGAGGAACTTGTACTTGGCGCTGTTTTGATAGGGTACCGGACGAGCCGCCGGCGCCTGCATCACTGTCTGACGCGACAGGTTCTGTTCGGCCACCAGGATCACGTCGTAATCGCGACGCAGGTTGCCCTGCACCACACGCTCCTTGTAGATGAGATCGAACGGAATCTTGAATTCATCGAACGTGAGACGATACCAACCCAGCGACTGCGTGCCCGACCACTGCGTGTAGATCGCCACTCGCGGCACGTCGGCATCATGCGTCGCCACGGACGGCGCGCTCGGCAGCATCGCGGCCGTGAGCCCCAGCGAGTCCACCAGGCGACGCACCGTCGACGCATGCTTCGCATCGATGATGAACGAGCCCGCCGGATACGTCGTGTCGCCTGCCGCGAAGCTGCGCTCGGCCACCTTCATGGGCACGTTGCGCAGCAGATAGCGGAACGACACCATGTTGTTGGAGCCGAGGTGCGCCACCGCGATCGTGGAGCCCGCCGTGCCCTTCACGCTGCCCTTGAGCACGACCTTTTCCACCGGCGTCACCGGGGCGTCGAGAATCGACTTCTCGGCCACCGTCACCACGTCGACGCCCATGGCAAAGCCCATCGACCAGCCGCTGTCGTCGTACGTGTTGAGGCGCGCGTCCGGATAGTCCTGCTTCTCAAGCAGGTTCTTGGCCAGACGGCCGTACGGCTGGTTGCGCTTGATGATGTACGAACCGACCGGGTACGTCACGTTGCCAACCTTCACCGGCGCCGTGGCCTGACCGATCTCGATGCGCTGGATGCGGAGCAGGTTCACCATTTCCGCCACGCGCGTCATGTCCTTCTGCACCGGCAGGATGAAGCCATACGGTGCCTTCGTGCTGCCGTCTTCGATGCTGTTCTTCGTCTTGATGTAGAAGTTTTCCAGCACCGTCTGCGGGAACATGCTGGCGAGCTGCAACGCCGAGATCACGCCCGACTGCATGTAGTTCGCATTGGCACGGCGCGTGAACGTGGCGAGATCGTTGAAGCCGATCGGGTTGCCACGGTACCACTCACGATCCTGTCCACCACCACGACCCGTGGGAATGGCAGCGGGACGCCCACCGAAGCCACCGCCCGGCGTCGCCGTGCTCACGTCCTGACCGGCGCGTGCCTTGGCCATGGCCGTGCTGTCGAGATCACGGCCCGACTGCGTCTCGTACATCTTCATCAGGCCGTTGTGGTTGTATGCCACGGAGCCGAGGTAGCCCGGCGACCAGCCGTCCATGAAGGCGTGCGTGTAGACACCCGGCATGCCCCACTTGGTCATCTGCGCCATTTCCCAGTTGCCGAACCACGGGAGCTCGGCGAAGAGAATGGGATCGAGGTTGGGGTTCTGCGGCGGGCCACCCGTGTAGGTGTACAT
>NZ_DASWXE010000190.1:0-9550 GCF_036405635.1 Gemmatimonas sp.
TGAGACCGTGGAGAAGGTGATGGTGAAGAAATTCCCCGACGTGTTCAACGTTGGCTTCACCGCGCAGATGGAAGAGGAGCTCGATAAAATCGCCGAAGGTGAGATCGATTGGGTGCGCGCCTTGGGTGATTTCTGGACGCCGTTTCAGCGCACGCTCAACGACAACGATCTCGATATCCTGATCGGCGAAGCGTACGACCTGTCGGCGCTGGCGACCGAGCGTTGTCCGGAATGCGGTGGCAAGCTGGTGGCGAAGGGCGGATTCTTCGGGCCCTTCGTGGCTTGCGAGAACCACCCAAAGGCCTGCAAGTACACGCGCCCCATCAAGGGCGAGAAGAAGCCCGCCGAGCTGACCAACTACATGTGTCAGGAGTGTGGCGCGCCCATGGTCATTCGACATGGCCGCTCCGGTGACTTCCTCGGCTGCAGCAAGTTCCCGAAGTGTCGTGGCACCCGCTCCATGCCCACCGGCGTGAAGTGTCCCAAGGACGGCGGGGAGATCGCCGAACGCCGCTCCAAGAAGCGCGGCAAGGCGTTCTATGGCTGCGAGAACTATCCCAACTGCGACTTCGTCGTGTGGGACAAGCCCGTCGCCGAAACCTGCCCCGAATGCGGGTACGTGGGTGCCGAAGCGAAGAGCAACAAGACGCGCGGCAATTTCCGGAAGTGTCTCAAGTGCGGCAACGAGTGGGACGTGGCCACTCCGGAGGAGGCTGAGGAAGTCGCCGAGGTCGCGTGAGCGCCTCGGTGAAGACTTCTGCTGCACACGACCCGTCCGCGCCGGTGCACATCGTCGGTGGCGGACTGGCCGGCAGTGAAGCGGCGTGGCAACTCGCCGAGCGCGGTCATCAGGTGGTCGTACATGAGATGCGCCCCGTGCGTGGCACAGCGGCGCATCGCACCGAGCGGCTCGGGGAGCTCGTGTGCTCCAACACGTTCAAGAGCACCGAGACGTCCAATGCGCACGGCCTGCTCAAGGCCGAGATGCGCGCGCTGGGCTCGCTCATCCTTACCTGCGCCGACGAAGCACGGGTGCCGGGTGGCAGTGCACTCACGGTCGATCGCGACATCTTCTCGCAGGGTGTGCACGACCGCATTCATGCACACCCGCGCATCACGGTATCACGCGAAGAAGTCACCGATCTGCCGGACGTGGGCATCATCGCCACCGGCCCGCTCACCAGTGATGCCTTGGCCGAACGCATTCGTGCGCGGCTCGGGGTGGAGTCGTTGGCATTCTACGACGCCATCGCACCGGTGGTTTCCATCGAATCCATCGACCAATCGATTGCCTTCCGTGCTTCGCGCTGGGGCAAGGAAACGATGGAAGGGGCCAGTGAAGAGGGCGCGTACCTCAACTGTGCCTTCACGAAGGACGAGTACGACGCGTTCATTGCCGCGCTGATCACCGCCGATCAGTTCACGGCGCACGAGTTCGATGAGGTGCCGTACTTCGAGGGCTGCATGCCCATCGAAGAGATGGCGCGTCGTGGTTCCGAGTCGCTGCGCTTCGGCCCGATGAAGCCCATCGGCTTGCGTGACCCGCGTTCCGACAAGAAGCCCTGGGCCGTGGTGCAGCTCCGTATGGAAGATCGCGGCGGCCGCATGTGGAACCTCGTGGGCTTCCAGACCCGTCTGCGAATTCCCGAACAGGCGCGCGTCTTTCGCATGATTCCGGCGCTGGCCGAAGCGGAGTTTCTGCGCTTTGGCAGCATTCACCGCAACTCGTACGTGAACGCACCGGCCACGCTGTCGTCGCACCTGGCACTCCGCGATGCGCCCACCACGCTCTTCGCTGGGCAGATCACGGGCGTCGAAGGGTACACCGAGAGCAGCGCCACCGGTCTGCTGGCCGGTATCAACCTGTCGCGTATGCTGCACGGGGAAGAGCCCGTGGTGCCGCCGCCCGCGTCCATGCTCGGTGCGCTGTATCGCTACCTGCGTGAAGCAGACCCCAAGCACTTCCAGCCGATGAACGCCAACTTCGGTCTGCTCGACGAGCTGGAAGGGGTCGCGCCCAAGGTGCTCAAGGACAAGGTGCGCAAGCGCGAGCTGTTCGCTGAACGGGCACTGCAGGCCATGGAATCATGGCGCGATGAACACGGACTCGTCGCCATCCGCTGAACAGGACGCGCCGCTCCCGAACGAGATCGGAGAGTTTCTCACCCATCTCGAGAAGGAGCGCGACCTGTCGCCGAACACGCTGCAAGCCTATCGGCGTGACCTGCGTGAGTTCTCGCACTGGTTGGCGGCGACGCATGGCATCGGCGGGTGGGAGTGGAACGATCTCACCCGCACCAACATTCGCGGCTACATGGCGCACCTCACGCGTCGTGGGCTCGCCAAGCGTTCCATCGCGCGGCAGCTCTCCGCCGTGCGCAGCTTCTATCGTTGGATGCACCGCGACGAGCGGGTCGACGTGAACCCGGCGCGTGCCGTCGGTTCGCCGAAGCTGCCGCGCACACTGCCGGCGTACCTCGACCGTGCCCAGGCGGACACGCTGCTGCAGCATGCGGCCACACGCGCGCAAAGCCTCGAGTTCACCGATGTCCGCAACCTCGCCATGCTCGAGCTGTTCTACTCGAGCGGGCTGCGACTGTCCGAGTTGCGTGGTGTCGACCTCGGCGATCTCGATCTCGTCTCGCAGCAGGTGAAAGTGCGTGGCAAGGGCCGAAAAGAGCGTATCGTGCCGCTTGGCGATCACGCGCAGCGCGCCCTGCGCAACTATCTGGTCAAGCGTGATACTCTCATCGCACAAGCCGGCGGCGGGGCCAGCAACAAACGCATCGCCCGTGGGGCGGTGTTCCTGAGTGAACGCGGCTCGCGCATCAGTGCCAGAGCGGTGCAGCACGCCATGGTGACGCTCATGAGCGCCGTGAGTGAGGGCGCCGATCTCACCACTCATTCGCTCAGACACACCTTCGCTACACACCTCGTGGATGCTGGTGCCGATCTGCGCGCCGTGCAGGAGCTGCTTGGACACGCCAGCATCAGCACCACGCAGATCTACACGCACACCAGTGTGGACCGGCTCAAAAAGGTCTATCGGCAGGCCCATCCACGGGCGTGACGTGGGGAGCCGGTCGGCATGGCGCTTCTCCGGAACTGGGCGCATTCTTGGGTGGCATGAACCGACCGATATCGGTCGGTAGTCGCTTCGGATCCTCTCATTGCTGACGGTCTATCGCATGACGATGCCTGCCCACCTGCGTGATTCCCGAGCATTCATCACCGTGCTGGCTGGTGGTATCCTGTTGCAAGGCTGTGGCGAGAAGTCGCAGCCCGTATTGCCCGAGACGTCGATCATCACAGTCAGTGTGACTCCCAAAGCGGCCACCATCAACGCCGGTGCGCAGGCGAGCTTCGGTGTCACCGTGACGGGCTCCGACAATCGCCGGGTGGTCTGGCGCGCCTCAGGAGGACTGCTCTCGTCAACCGCCGCCGCCGCGACCTGGACGGCCCCGTCAGCGAGTGGTGTGTACACCATCACCGCCATCAGTGAGGCCGACAGCACCAAGCGCGAATCCGCCACGGTGACCGTTACGCCGGTCGTCGCGAACTCGCTCGCGCCCCTCCAGCCATAGATGGTGGCAGGGCGCATCTTGGCCCTGCACACACATTCAGGCTGGCGTCTGTCCGCCCAGGATCGCCGTCGCGCGGGAGGCGTCGAGATTGCCGCCGCAGAGAATGATGGCCACCGTCTTTCCTGCTAGCCGCGGTGCCAGTCGTCGCAGTCCCGCGAGCCCTGTGGCACCGGCGCCCTCTGCAAGATTGTGCGTGATACGCCAGAGGTCACGTACACCCTGCGCGATCTCGTCATCACTCACCAGTACAAAATCGCGAAGCCCGCCGCGCAGCGCTTCGAATGTCAGGGCATAGCTGCTGCCGGTCGCAATGCCTTCGGCGAACGTCTTCGCAGGCATCCCATCGCGCATTTGTCCATCGTGCCAGCCATCGTGCTGAGCGGATGCGCCGCTGCTCTGCACCGCGAAGATTTCGAGTGACGGACGAAGCGCAGCCGCAGTGATTGCCGCACCCACCGCCTGTGATCCGCCACCGAGCGCAATCACGACGGCGTCCACCTCCGGTGATTGGGCAATCAATTCGACGGTCAAGGTTCCGGCACCGGCGATGACCTCCCGGTGGTTTGTGGAATGCATGAGGGTGCGATTCTCTTCGAGCGCCAGCGATGCGCAGGCGTGAGCCGCATCGTCATAGCGGTCACCCACCTCCAGCAGTGTGGCACCGTAGCTGCGAATGGCGGCATTCTTCTCGGGATTGTTGCCCTTCGGCACACAGATGGTGACCGAAACGCCAAGCTGTGCGCCCGCCCACGCGAGGCCCAAACCGTGGTTTCCGGTGCTCGCCGCGATCACTCCGCGCGCCGCTTCTGCAGGCGTGAGGGATGTGATGCAGGCGGTGCCATTGCGGACCTTGAAGCTCCCCGTCGGGAGATGGTTTTCGTGCTTGACCAGCACCCGGATGTCATGCCCCACCAGTGTGTCGAGCTGCGGATAGTGGCGCAGCGGGGAAGGGGTGAGATGGGGACGCAGGCGTTCCTGAGCGGCCAGCACGTCGGCAAAGGCGATGGGATACATTTCAGGAATATGCCACTTCCTCAGGTTCGAGCCACGACCATCCTCGCCGTGCGTCGCGATGGACAGGTCGCGATCGGCGGAGACGGTCAGGTCTCCGTGGGCGACACGGTCGCCAAGCAGCGCGCGGTCAAGGTACGCACGCTCAAGGGCGGGCGGGTGCTGGCGGGGTTCGCCGGCTCCGTCGCCGATGCACTCACGCTGTTCGAGAAGTTCGAGGAAAAGCTCGAGCGCTACCCCGGCAATCTTCCCCGCGCTGCGGTGGAGCTGGCCAAGGAATGGCGCAGCGATCGCGTGCTGCGGCGCCTCGAGGCGATGCTCATTGTTGCCGATACCGAGCACGGCTTCATGCTCAGCGGCAACGGGGAGCTCATTGAGCCGGACGATGGCATTCTCGCCATCGGTTCGGGCGGTGCCTATGCGCAGGCTGCCGCACGTGCGCTGGTGCGCGAGACGCAGCTCCCGCCGCGCGATATCGTGGAAAAGGCGCTCACGATTGCCGGCGAGATCTGCATCTACACCAACACCAACATCACGGTGCTCGAGCCGAGTCGCTGAGCACCGTGGCAGAGACCTGGGCGTCTAGCGAGCGCCCAGGCGTGTCACCCAGCTTGCCTTCACGAAGATGCCGTCGCTCACGCGACGCAGGCGATCCATGGCCAGCGCTTCGGGCTCGGTGAGGCTGCTGCCATAGCCCGCAAAGAACACGGTGCCGGGGCTCGGGCGGTACGCGAACAGCCAGTCGGCACGCAGCAGGTTCGAGCGCGTGCCAGTGACCGGGCGGAAGGTACCATCTGCCAGCGGCGTCAGCAGCACCTGACCCGTGCGCCAGTCGCGCAGCGCCTCGCGGCGGTTGGCCTCGTATTGCGTCACCAGACGGACGAACACGAATCGCGTCATCTGGTATTCCGCCTTGATGCGCGGAATCTGCGTGCTGTACGACGAGCTGCCGTCCACGCGCCGAATGAACTCGTTGCTGGCATACGTCGCATTCACGCGCAGGCGCGTGTCGGGACGCCAGTCCACCGATCCGGTGATGGCGGTGCGGTTCACACGCGCCGTTTCGTTGAAGTCGACATCGTTGGCCGTGAGGAACGTGCCGCTCGCCGCGAAGCGCCGGAACTGCGGTGTGCTCAACGAGAACTGGTTGGAGAACACCGTGATGCGCGGTGACGGGGTGAAGACCACCGGTGTCGGCGTGGTCGGCACGCGATACTGGCTGAAGTTGGCCGGGTCGAACGCGTAGGTCGCCAGCGTGGGCGTGTAGCCCAGCGACCAACCACGACGGAAGGTCAGCGTGCTGCCGGCGCTGGCGCGTGATTCCAGCAATGGCTTGCCGTCGAACAGCGCCGCGTATTGCCACAGGCCGCTCGACTGCACGAACAGCTGGTAGCGCTCGAAGAATCCGCCCGGCTTGCCGAAGAACGTCACGCGGTTGTTGGCGTTGCCCTGCACATACCCCGTACGAGCGACGAAGCCGTTGTCCGTGCGGAATCCCGGCTGGATGCCGAGCACGTTGTAGTGAAAGCCCCAGCCACGCCCAGTACGATCGACCACGCCTTCCCACAACGATCCCGACAGTCGCGAACCACGCTCGTTCGTGTTGCTCATGACGTACTGGCCAGAAGCGTAGTACTTGCCACCGAAGACATGGCGCACATCGGCGCCGATCACCCGGTTGGTGCGCGCATCGCTGATGCGGTCGCTGTAGAGCAGGCCGCTTTGGGACTGCAAGCGGAAATCACGCGCGATGCGCAGGATGTTCACGAGCGACTTGTAGTCGTCTGCCACACCGGTTGGTGCATCAAACGCCGAAAGCACGGCCACGTTTGCCCGGCCGATGCGTCCCGTAAGCTTGGCCGCCGCCGTCGGCTGCACGATGCGGCGTGTGTACACCAGCGTGTTGGGCACGTTGAAGGCGTCAGCGCCTTCCACGAAGAACGGTCGACGTTCCGGATAGAACAGGGCAAAACGCTGGTCGGCGGCCACCTGGGTGGCGTCCGCCTCCACCTGCGAGAAGTCCGGTCGGATCGTGCCGTTCAGCACGAAGTTGCTGCCAAGGCCCACGCGTACATTGCCACCCACGCGTGGGGTGTTGGTGTAGCGCCAATCGGTCGTGGGCGCATTCGGCGCAGGCGTTCCGTTGGTGGTGTTGGTCAACTCCGGATTGATCAGCGCGTCCACGCCACGCCGCAGCCCCGTCATGCCGCTGATGTAGCCTTCCTGGGCGATGAAGGACGCCGCGCCCCGTTCTACGGGCGTCCACGTCATTTCATAGCCGCTGTGCTGCACCTTGCGGTTGAACTGAATGCCCCAGCGCTGTACCGCACGCGCGGGGAAGCGCAGACTTACGTACGGAATGCGGATCTCCACTTCGTAGCCGTCGTCGGTCAGGCGACCACGTGACTGCCACAGGAAGTCGGCGCTCAAGTCCACCTGACCGGGAGCCACATTCGCTCCCGGTATGAAACCGCCGCCTTCGGCCTTCGTGCCATCGGCCTGAATACCAAAGGGATTCACGACGAACACAAACGCGCGCCGCCGTTCCTGAAACGGATCGAGATGGATCTCCACATAGTCGTCGGCCATCAACCGGTCACGGTCGGCCAGCGTGGCACGTACCACGCCGTGCGGCTCGAACGCACGAATGCCAAAGTAGATAGCCGTGGCCGAATACCACACGCGCACTTCTGTCGAGTCGGGCGCGGGCCGGCCATCGGTGGGCGAATACATCGAGAACCCGGTGAGTACCGGGGCCGTGTTCCAGACGGGCTCGTCGAGTCGGCCGTCAATCTCGATCGTATCGCTGCGGGCAGCGCCTAAGGGGACGTCGGTCTGGCCATTGCGGGCGTGATACACCTGCGATGGCAGTGGAGAGGGGACTGCGGAAGGAACAGACGAGGTGGGACGCGAAGCGGAGGGAGCGGACTGCGCGAAAAGCGCGCTGTGAACCGACAACATGGCACCGACGACGCACCCCACAAAACGGCGGGTGGAGGACATCCCCCAAAGCTAGGTCAATCGTTAGCGTTCGTGTATGCCCTCCGCACGCACGCAACAGGCCATCGCCCGCCTCGCCGAGCTCACGCCGCGTCAGATCGTGGCCGAATTGGATCGGTACATCGTCGGCCAGGCAAACGCCAAGAAGGCAGTGGCCATCGCCCTGCGCAATCGCTGGCGTCGTCAGCGGGCGCCCGAATCCATCCGCGACGAAATCTCACCCAACAACATCATCCTCATCGGGCCCACCGGTGTGGGCAAAACCGAGATTGCTCGGCGACTGGCCAAACTCTCCGGCGCGCCGTTCGCGAAGGTGGAGGCCTCCAAGTTCACCGAGGTCGGCTACGTTGGGCGCGACGTGGAGAGCATGGTGCGTGACCTGATCGAGAACGCCATCGACATGGTGCGCACGGAACGGGAAGCCGAGGTCGAAGATCTGGCCGAGGAGAAGGTGGACGACCGCATTCTCGATCTGCTGCTGCCCATGCCACCCGTCGCCACCGGTGATACGCCAGAGGTGCGTGCAGAGCATGAAGCCGCTGTGGAGCGCCACAAGCGTACACGCGACAAACTCAAGGCGTTGTTGCTCGACGGGCAGCTCGAGTCGCGTGAGATCGAACTCGAAGTGACCCAGTCCGGTCCTCGCATGCCCGGCGCCGCGGTACCGGGCGCGCCAGAGGGCATGGAAGGCGTGGCCGACTGGTTCCGCGACATGATGCCCAAGCGCAAAAAGAAGCGCACGGTGAAGGTCAGCGAAGCGCGCCGCATTCTGCTCGACGAAGAACTCGAGAAGCTGATCGACCTCGACGACGTGACCAGCGATGCGCTGGAACGCGCCGAGGCGATGGGTATCATTTTCCTCGACGAAGTCGACAAGATTGCCGGTGCACGCGGGCAGGCCGGCGGTCCCGATGTCTCACGCGAGGGTGTCCAGCGAGACCTGCTGCCCATCGTCGAAGGCTCGAACGTGCAGACGAAGTACGGCATGGTGAAGACCGATCACGTGCTCTTCATCGCGGCTGGCGCCTTTCACGTCTCCAAGCCCAGTGATCTCATTCCGGAGCTGCAGGGGCGATTTCCCATTCGCGTCGAACTCGAAGCGCTGACCGAAGCCGATTTCGTGCGCATCATGACCGAGCCGGAGAATGCGCTCACTAAGCAGTATGCGGCGCTGGTCGAGGCGGAAGGGGCATCGCTCTCGTTTGCCGATGACGGTGTCGCAGAGCTGGCACGGGTCGCCGCGCGGGTCAACGAACGCATGGAGAATATCGGCGCCCGTCGACTGCACACGGTCATGACCACCTTGCTCGAAGACGTGCTCTACGAGCTGCCCGATCGTGGCAAGGATCCGGTCCTCGTCGATGCGGCGATGGTGCGCGAGCGACTGCGCGCCATCAGTGAGGACGAGGACCTGCGCAAGTACATCCTGTAGCGAGGAGGCTCAGGACGTGGACGGCACTTTCGTGCTGTCCACGCGCGGCGCACCGTGGCGTCGCAGGAAGTCGATCAGGATGGGGTTCACCACGTCGGCGCGCTCCATGTGCGGCAGATGACCCGCTCGCTCGATAGCGTGGTACTCGATGCCCGGGAGCGCGTTGCGCACGCCGTCCGAAAGCGCGATGGGCACTGTCTGATCCTCGAGGCCCCAGATCAGCAGGGCCGGCCGTCCGGCGCTCGCCGCCTGCACGTAGATGCTGTCGATCGATGTCCCCTGCTGCGCCGTGCGAGTGCGCAGCAAGGCTCGGCCGAAGCCGCGGAACTGTTGCTGCACCCGATACTTGTCGGCCCAATCGGGCCAGCGTGACGGTTCCACAAAGTCGCTGGCCTGCCCATCGGCCATCGTCGGCACGGCAATGCCCTGCCAGAGCAGGGAACCGATCAGCGGCCATTGAAACATCGCCGGCGTGCTCCCCGACGTGCCCGCCGCCGGATCCACGAGCGTGAAGGAACGGATG
>NZ_DASWXE010000191.1:0-8143 GCF_036405635.1 Gemmatimonas sp.
CCACGATCGCATCGTAGGGCGCGTACTCCCGCCAGCCGAGCGTCCCGTCGCCCAACGAAAGCGAGACATTGCGGGCATTGGCCTGCTGCAGAATGGGCCGGGCCCTGTCGAGCAGTTCGCGATATCGCTCCACCGAAAACACCTGCGCCGCCAACTGCGACAACAGTGCGGTCTGATATCCGGAGCCGGTGCCGATTTCCAGCACCCGTTCCACCCCGGTGAGCAACAGCTGTTCAACCGACCGCGCATGCACAAACGGCTGCGAGATGGTCTGCCCATTGCCGATCGGCAACGCCGAATCTTCGTAGGCGCGGTGACGCACGGTGGGTGGCACGAACAGGTGGCGCGGAATGGCATCCACGGCCCTGAGCAGCGCGAGGTCCTTGATACCCTTGTCCTGCAACGCTTCCACGAGACGCCGACGCGCCCCACGGAACTCCGGCTCTACGGCTCCTGCCACCATTCGGTCGAGGTGTTGAGCACATCCCGATGGGTCAGATCGAGGTGCAATGGAGTGACGGAGATGTATCCGTCATGCACAGCGCGGAAGTCCGAATCGGGCGCACCACTCCATTCCACCGAGCCGCCGCCGATCCACAGGATATCACGCCCCCACGGATCTTTCATCCGGGCAATCGAATCACTGAACACGCGCCGGCCAAGTCGCGTCAGCCGCATGCCACGGATTTCGTCGCCCGGCACAGCGGGCAAGTTCACATTGAGGAGGGTGTCGCGCGGGAACGCAGGAAGCGCCGTCAAGTGGTGCAACAGCGACCGGATGGCACCCACCTGCGTATCCAGCAGCGCATCGGCGCGCAGCACATTGCCAGCAAACGACAGCGCAATGGCGGGAATGCCAAGTGCCAGGCCTTCCATGGCCGCTGCCACCGTGCCGCTGTACAGCACGTCCTCACCCATGTTCGGGCCGTGATTGATGCCGCTCAGCACAAAGTCGGGCCGGATATCGAGCAGCGCTTCACACGCCAGCATCACACAGTCGGTGGGCGTGCCATCCACCTGCCAGCGACGCTCGCCCAGCCGCACCGGCCGCAACGGGTGGTGCAACGTCAGCGAATGGCTGGTAGCACTCTGCTCACGATCCGGTGCCACCACATACAGCTCTCCCAAGGTCTCGGCCGCCCGTTCGAGCACGCCAAGGCCCTTGGCCAGAATACCGTCGTCGTTGCTGAGGAGTATGCGCATCTTCTCTCGGGAGTTCAGGTCTGTCGCGGCGCTGGATCTTCAAGCAGCGCCTGCAGTTCAGCGAGTTCACGTTCGAGGCTTTCGAGCGCTTCCACCTCCAGCGCTTCGCGCGCCGCCGGGCGCAGCGTGCCGCCCTTGCGGTGCTCGTCGAGCTTCTGCCGCGCGCCATCGATCGTGTACTTCTCGGTATAGAGAAGATGCTTCACCAGCAGGATCAGCTCTACCTCACGGCGCGAATAGACCCGGTTGCCACTGCGATTCTTGGCCGGATTGAGCAGCTTGAACTGGCTCTCCCAGTAGCGCAGCACGTGCGGCTTGAGCTCCGTCAACGAGCAGACGTCACCAATGGAGTAGAACTCCTGCACCAACTCCCGCGGCGCCGCCATCTCAGTCACGCTCCGCGCGGAGTTCTCGCGCCATCAGCTCGGCCACTGCGGCGCGCGGGGCCTGCCCCTCAAACAGAATGCGATAGGTGGCATCGATGATGGGCAGCTCCACGCCGGCCCGATCGGCCAGCGCCTTCGCGCTCTGCGTGTTGAGCACCCCTTCGGCCACGCTCTCCTTGCCGGCCAGCGCTTCTTCCAGCGTCTGCCCGCCGCCGATGGCCACACCCACAGCGCGGTTGCGGGACAACGCGCCGGTGCACGTGAGCACGAGGTCACCAAGCCCGGCAAGACCAGCAAACGTTTCGGCGCGCGCACCGATGGCGACACCAAGTCGCGTCATCTCGGCGAGCCCCCGCGTCATCAACGCGGCGCGCGGATTGAATCCCATCCCCAGGCCTTCGAGGATGCCCGTTGCCACGGCCATCACGTTCTTGAGCGCACCGCCAAGTTCCACACCGATGACGTCGTCGCTGGTGTAGACACGGAATTCGGGGGCGCTCATGGTCGACTGCACGAGCTCCGCGGCCGCAGCACTGTCGCACGCGGCCACGACCGCGGTGGGCTGTTGGCTCGCCACTTCCGCGGCGAAGCTCGGGCCACTGATCGCCACCACCGCCCGCCCCTGTGCCTCGCCCGCCACGACATCGGTCATGAGGGCGAGCGTTTCGCGCTCGATGCCTTTGGTGGCCACCGACAGTACCGCGTCCCGTTCGATGTGCACGGCACCGCTGGCCACCACCGGACGCAGCACATGTGACGGCGCTGCATAGACCACGAGCCGAGCGCCGGCCAGAGCTGCCGCCATGTCGGACGAGGCGCGAAGCGCCGGATGCAATGAAGCACCGGCCAGAAAACGGACGTTTTCGTGCCTGGTGTTCACGGTCTCCACCACATCGGCTTCACGCGCCCATAGCGTGACTGCGTGTCCGTTGCGTGACAACCGATCGGCAATCGCCGTGCCCCAGGCGCCGGCTCCGATCACTGCACAGCGGACGGCATGCTCCTGAACCGTCGACATCACATCGCTCCGTTGGGCGTTGATGCGCGACCGATGCGGCGTTCTTCGCCACGCATCAGTCGCTTCACATTTTCACGGTGAGTCCAAAATACAAATGCGGCAATGACAAATCCCACCGCGACGAGCGGGGTCACCGTCTTCGCCTGAAACAGGAGAATCAACGCGAGGCACAATGCGGCAACCAGTGATCCCAGTGAGACATAGCGCGTCACAGCCACGATCACGATGAAGGCCACGATGGCGCCGAGTGTCGCCGTGGGCGCAAGCGCCATGAACACGCCGCTCGCCGTGGCGACCCCTTTGCCACCCCCCTTCCCCATCAGAAAGATGGGCTTTACATGCCCCGCAATCGCGGCCACACCGATGGCGACGCCCCATGGCCATCCGTCCGCCAGCCCAAACACTCCGGGCAGCAACAGTGTGGGCAACCAGCCTTTCAGAAAGTCCACCACATACACCAGCAATCCCCAACGCCAACCCAACGTGCGCTGCACGTTGGTGGCGCCGAGGTTTCCAGATCCCACCGTACGCAGATCGACCCCATTGACTCGGCCGACCAGGTACGCCGTGGGAAATGAGCCGGCGACGTACGCCAGCACGAGGGCAAGCGCGATCATGGCCGGCGAGGAACTCACGAGTTCTTTCTCCGCAGGATGATGCGGAGCGGCGCCCCGGTGAATCCCCAGCGCTCACGGAAGCCGTTGTGCAGGAAACGCACGTAGTGCTCAGGAATGGCGTCGGGGTTGTTGCCGAACACGGCGATGGTCGGCGGCTCGGTCTCCACCTGCGTGGCGTAGTTGAGCTTCACTTCACGGCCCGCGGCCTGCGGCGGCTGGAGGCGTGCCAGCAGATCACCCAGCGCGTCGTTCACTTCCGACGTGCTGATGCGACGGGTGCGCTGCTCCTGCACCGACAGAACCAGATCGAGCGCCTTGGTCACGCGCTGGCCGGACAGCGCCGACGTGAACAGGAATGGCACAAATTTGAGATAGGGGACC
This sequence comes from Gemmatimonas sp., assembly GCF_036405635.1. GTDB lineage: Bacteria > Gemmatimonadota > Gemmatimonadetes > Gemmatimonadales > Gemmatimonadaceae > Gemmatimonas. The sequence goes on from NZ_DASWXE010000191.1 coordinate 3,606, forward strand.
TTTTCCACGGCCTCCTTCTTGAATTTGTCGGCGCTCTTGTCGGTCTTGTCTTCGTACAGGTCCCACTTGTTGATGACGAGAATCAGGCCGCGGCCCGCTTCCCACGCCATCGTGGCGATCTTGAGATCCTGATTCTGCAGTCCTTCCGTGGCATCGATCATCAGGATGCACACGTCCGAGGAATCGATCGCGCGACGGGTGCGCAACGCGGAGTAGAACTCCACACCATCATCGATGCGCGACTGACGACGCAGACCGGCCGTGTCCACGAACACCAACTCGGTGTCGTGATAGCGCATCGGCGCGTCGATCGCATCGCGGGTGGTGCCCGATTCATCGGACACGACCAGGCGGTCTTCGCCAAGCAGTCGGTTCACGAATGACGACTTGCCCACATTCGGTCGGCCGATGACAGCTACCCGAACGGCATCACGTTCTTCTTCCTCGACCACCGGAATGTTGGCAACCACGGCGTCGAGCAGATCGCCTGAGCCTTTGCCGTTCTGCGCCGAGACCGGGTACACGTCGGTCACGCCCAAACGGTAGAACTCATAAAAGTCGGTGCTTGCCGGATCGTCGACCTTGTTGGCGACGAGCATCCACGGCTTCTGCGAATTGCGGAGGATATCCACAATACGGGCATCGCTGGGATGCACACCCACTTTGGCATCCACCACGAAGAGCATCAGGTCCGCTTCTTCGATCGCCTGCATGACCTGGCGACGGATCGCCGTGTCCATGAGCAGATCGGAATCTTCGACGAGGCCGCCGGTGTCGACCAGCCAGAAGTGACGGCCCGCCCATTCGGCTTCACCGAAATGGCGATCGCGCGTCGTACCCGCCTCGTCGCTGACGATGGCGGCGGCTTCACCGATCACACGGTTGAACAGATGCGATTTGCCCACATTGGGACGCCCAACTACGGCAACGACTGGGAGACTCATCGGAACTCGAATACTCAGGCAGCGGATCGCACCGCCGCATCCCCGTCGGAAACTCCCTCGGGGACGAGCGCGTCGATGAAATCGTAGGATGGATAGACCGGCATCGGGAGCGATTCCCGCACGGCAATGAACGACTCTTCGTCGAGGAAGAGACCGTTGTCGTTGATGCACTCGGCCGGAATAAGCGCGAGGTCGAGATCGGCCCGGCCTTCGAGCGCGCGCCGGATGTCGGCGCCCACCAGCAGTCCCGCTGTCGTGGTCGTCGGACCGAACAACGAGTTCTCGGTGACGATCAGGTCGAACTGCGCACCAGTGGCTTCAGTGAGCTGCTCGAGCAGGGGCGGCATCAGCGCCCGCATGGACACACCGGTCACCACGCCGATACGTCGGCCATCGAGGCGAGGCAGCTGCGTGAGCCCATCTTCGACACGGGCACGCAACGTGGTCACAGCGCCGACGCCATTTTCGATCTGCGCGAACTCGCCATAGTGCTCCACATCGGGCAGCGGTACCTCGGCCAGCAGGTACAACTCGTCCGAGCCGAACACCCAGCGATCATCGCGTTCCTCGAGCGCCCGATCTTCCCACCGATGCACCGCGTCCAGAATGCGGGCCGCATTGGCCTGGTCCATCGGCTTGCCCGTGTACAGGTGGGAGAACTGCGTCACCCCCACCGGCACGAGTGCGATGGACATCACCGCGTCGCCGAGATTCCAGAGATCGGTGAGCGACTGCTCGAGCACATCACCATCGTTGAGCCCGGGCACGATGACCATCTGGCAATGGAACTGAATGCCCCCTTCAGCCAGACGGGTCAGCTGCTCGATGATGTTGGGTACACGCGGATTGTTGAGCAGCACCTTGCGGGCTTCCCATGGCGTGGCGTGTACCGACACGTACAGCGGCGACAGTCGATACTCGAGGATACGCGCGATATCACGTTCCTTCACATTCGACAATGTCGCGAAGTTGCCGTAGGCGAACGACAACCGGTAATCGTCGTCGCGAATGTAGAGGCCTTTGCGCAGCCCCTTGGGCAGTCCTTCGATGAAGCAGAACTCGCAGCGGTTGGCGCATCGGCGCACGGTGGGCGGAGCCAGCTCCACGCCCATCGGTTCACCGTCGAGTCGCTCGATGTCATACTCGACCGCTTCACCATCGGGCAGCCGTGCGGACACCACAAACGAATCGTCGGCCGTCAGAAACTCCCAATCGAGGAAGTCATCCAGCGGCCGTCCGTTGACGGTGAGCAGTTCGGTGTCTGGAAGAATGCCGAGTTCATCGGCGATGCTCCCAGGGTCTACCCGCGTGACGCGAACCATACCTGAGACGAAAACGGGGGACGAGGTCGGACTCGACCCTCCCCCGGATACAAATGAGCGACGGCCGTGCGCCGCCGCTCACTTGAGACAACTTAGGAGGCGCGGCCATCGAAGTCAATGAACGGCATGGACTTCGGTCACGCTCCCATGGCCTGCTGGCAACCTGATCAGACCCGATACGATGCGCCGCTACCGGTATTGAACAGCACCACCTCAGCATCCCCCTTCACCAAACCACTGGCCACGGCATCACGCAGCACCGAAAGCCCGCAGCCACCTTCCGGCGCTGCATCGATGCCCGTCTGCACGGCCAAGGTGCGCGTCCACTCCCGGATCGCCTCTTCCGATGCAGTGCCGGCCAGTCCGTCCGTTTCGCGCATCACGCGCAGCAGCAGGCGATCGCCAAGCGGCGAAGGCACCCGAAGTCCGGCCGCATGTGTCACCGGGTCCACCCACGGATCGGCCTTTTCCGCGCCCGCCGCAAACGCGCGCGCGATGGGCGCGCAACCCGCGGCCTGCGCCACCAGGTAGCGCGGCTGACGGGTCTCACCCGGCAACCACCCGCTGGCCACGAGTTCATTGATGGCCTTCCAGATACCAACCGTGCCCTCACCCCCACCGGTGGGATAAACCACGACATCAGGGACACGCCAACCGAGTTGCTCCACGATCTCGAAGCCCATGGTCTTCATGCCCTCCACGCGGTACGGCTCGCGCAACGTGGAAATAGGGAAGTAGCCCGACTCCGCCGCGAACGCGATGGCCAGCTTGCCCGCGTCACCGATGTGGCCATCAATGCGAATGAGCTCCGCCCCCATCGCGTCGATGGTATCGAGGATGGGACGCGGCGTGGTGCCAGGTGCATATACCCGCACGGGAATGCCGGCGGCAGCGCCATAGGCCGCAAGCGCGGCTCCCGCATTGCCGGCCGTGGGGACGACGATGCCCGGCACCTGTGCACCGCGGGCGCGCGTGACGGCCGCGCTCATGCCCCGCGCCTTGAACGAACCGGTGGGGTTTTGCGCTTCATCCTTGATCCAGAGCCGGCGCACACCCGCCGCCGCCGCCAGGGCCGGCGACTCGATGAGTGGGGTGAGCCCTTCGCCGAGACTCACCGGCGCCTCACCCTCGAGCAGGGGCAGGAACGGCGCATACCGCCACATGTCCCACCGATTGCCCAGGGCAGTACCGGCCGGCACCGGTGCGTAGGTCGCGAACAGCGGCTGATGACAGGCCGGACACACCGACGCCTTCTCGAGGGGAGCGGGCGTGCCGCAGGCGGAACACTGCAGCGTCCAGGTGGGAGCACTCATGACGGGGGAGTATCGGAGGGAAGGTCGGGAACGGCGTCCGGAGCGGGAGGGGGCGCCGGATCAGACGGGGGCTCAGGCACGGTCACACCGAGTGCTTCGAGCAATCGGCGTGCAGAAGCTGCACCAAAGCCCGGAATGGCCGCAATCTGCTCGACGCTCGCGTCGCGCACGCCCTGCACGCTGCCAAAACTGTGCAGCAGCGCCCGTCGCTTGGTGGGCCCGACACCCGGAATCTTGAGCAGTTCCGAGGTGATGGTGCGCGCCGCACGCTTCTGACGCTGAAAGGTGATGGCAAATCGGTGCGCTTCGTCGCGCGCCTGTTGGAGCATGCGAAGCGCCGGTGAGCGCCGCGGGAGGCGCACCGGGTCCGGGCGCCCGGGCATGAAGATCTCCTCGTCGCGCTTGGCGAGACTGATCAACCCGATCTGCGGCGCGCCGAGTTCGTCGAGCGCGGCGCGCGCGGCACCCAATTGCCCCTTACCGCCGTCGATCACGGCGAGGTCAGGCAACGTCTTCTCTTCGTCGAGGCGGCGCCGGAAGTACCGGGTCACCACTTCGTGCATCGAGCGGAAGTCGTCGTTCCCCTCGTACACCTTGATCTTGAACTTCCGGTACTCCGACCGCTTGGGGCGACCGTTCTCGAAGAACACCGCGCTCGCCACCACATCGGTGCCCTGGGCGTGGGAGATGTCGAAACACACCAGCGACCGCGGTAGTCGTGCGAGTCCGAGCTCGCGTTGCAGCTCGTACACCGGATCAACCGCGCGTTCATCTGCCTCGAGCGCCGCCAGCTTGAACTCCTCGAGCAAGTGGCGGGCATTCTGATCGGCCAGGTCCACCAACGCGCGGCGCGGGCCGCGTTGCGGCACACGAACATGGGTGCCATCCAGCGAAGCTTCGAGCGACTCACGGTCTTCGAAGTCGAACGGGACCAGGAGTTCACCGGCCCGCGCCTCCGA
>NZ_DASWXE010000192.1:0-3838 GCF_036405635.1 Gemmatimonas sp.
AAGCTGGAATGGCGCGAGGATCGTGGCGCGGAACAGCGCGAGCAGTGGGTCAGTACGAACCGCCTGACGCACAAGATCAACGAGAGCTGGCGCATCGCTGCTCGGCTGAACTACGCCGACACCGACGACGAACTCAACCCGCTGGCCAGTGCCAAGTTCATCGAGGGCAACGTCGGCTTCGCCTATCGTCCCTGGAACAACCAGCGCTGGGGCCTGTTCGGCCGTTACACCCATCTGTACGACCTGGCGACGCTGGGCCAGCTGGGTGGCGCCGATTACGACCAGAAGTCGCAGATCTTGTCATTCGAAGGTGTGTACAAGCTCGACCAGCACTGGGAGTTCGCGGGCAAGGTGGCGCGTCGCGAAGGCGAGGTCAGAATGGGCCGTGGTACGGGCGTGTGGCTCGATTCAGCGACGACGTTCGGTGCCGCGCAAGTGCGCTATGACTTGCGTACCCAGTGGCACGCCTTGGCGGAGTATCGCTGGTTGGATGTGCAGGACGGCGGCACCAAGCAGGGTTTCCTGCTGGGATTGGATCGCGACCTGAACAAGAACTTCCGTATCGGCGTTGGCTACAACTTCACCGATTTCAGTGACGATCTGACGGATTTCGATTACGACCACAAGGGGTGGTTCCTGAATCTCGTCGGGACTTACTGAAGCCTGGTCTGCAAGGTTCACTCTAGAACGTCAGGCCCGTTTGTGTGCCTGACGTCGCACGCGGGGCAGCCGATACGGATGCCCCGCGTGGAAACGTGGGTCTCTTCGCCAGCCCGCCTCGCCACCGCAGAGTGGATGCGACGGAGGTACTGCGCGAACCACCATCCGGGTCATGGACGTGACGACTGGCCCTGTGAGCCGACACGCTTGGCGGTCGATTGCGTGAGCGTGCGTCCCGCGATTGCCTCGCATCGGTTCGATGCATCGCGTGTCCCTCATTAACCCGTGAGCGCGATATCTCCCACGACAACGTTCGTCTGGGTGCCGCTCCATGATTCGCTTGACCTCCAACAGGTTTGCTCTCGCTGTCGCGCTGATGATCTTGGCGGGCCAGGCGGAGGCTGTTCGTGTCGCAGATACCTCGGCTTGGACGGGCACCGCAGCCAACACCACCACGGGCGGCGGCACGGCGCAGGCAACGGTGGACGGAGGCAGTGCCCTCAACGTCACGGTGTCGGCGGCGGCGAACAACTACATCGGCATGGGTTCGACGACGACGTCCGGGGTGACCAATACGCTCAACGGCGTGGAAAGCACGATCAGCGCTACGTGGTACACGCCTAATCTCTCACCGACCACTAGCTACCACGGATTCTTGACCAATGTCGTTGGCACGAGCACCTGGGGAGCCGGCAGCGGCACGGGCGGCACGCTCTCGCCTGCGTGCCGGCATGCGGCCAGTACCGCCATCGGCAGCACCCTTAGCTGCAACAGTATCAATGGTGGAGTTCCGAGCACCCTCAACCTTGCGTTCGAGCACCCGGTGGTGGATCCGGTCATCCATGTCTCGCGATTGGGCGGGTTCTTCAACAACAATATCGCGGGTACCAGCTTCAATACCTGGGCAAGCTTCAGGCTGACGACGCCTGGCGCTACGCTGTCGCTGCTGAACGGCAACGGGCAGCTGGTGGTGACGGGCGGCAACACGATCACGCATGCCCCCATCACGGCGACGAGCCTGCTCGGCGTCAACTGTGGGTCCGGTACCGGTACGCGCGCGGGTTGCGGCAGCGTGCAGGTTAGCGGCACTCCCGTCGCATCGTTGTCCTTCGAAGCAACGTTCAACGTACAGCGCCAGTCGGGAACGGCTGCGCAGGATGCGGCCACGACCAATCTCTACAGCGACGGCATCCATTGGGTCGTCACTCTTCCGGAGGACTATGGCGACGCGCCGGATACCTACAACCAGGGCAACGCGGCGACGCACATCCTGACGGACCTCAGGTTGGGAGCCGCCGTCACGGCAGACAATCCCGGTGTGATCAATACGGGAAGCATTGCGAGCAGTCCGCTTGCGTCGCCCGGGGCAGCAACCGATGGCGGCGACGACGGCGCCACGGTGCCTGCAACGCTCCCCATGGTGGCAGGTTCGGTTACCCAGATTCCGGTGACGCTTTCCGGTGTCAGCAAGTCGGCCGTGGTGTGCGGCTGGATCGACTACAACCGGGATGGCGATTTCGCGGACGCGGGCGAGCGCGCGACGAACTGCACGACGGTAGCAGCGGGGGCGACAACGGCCACCCTGTCGTTCACGGCTCCGGTAGCGATCGCCGCGGGCACGAGCTATGCCCGTATTCGGGTGAGCTACGACAGTACGTTCACCGCGGCCGCCGCAACGCCTACGGGATCACTGGATAGCGGTGAGACGGAAGACTACGTCCTGAGCATCGTCCAGCCCAGCTTCGACACTTGCGATGGTCGGATGTTCCTGGACCAAGTGAATTCCGCGATGACGGTATCCACGTTCTACAACGTGGGCTACGTCAGTGTCCCATTCACCTACAGCAGCCCGGGAACCGGCGCCGCCCGCAACGGCATCGGTTACAACCCGGCGGACAACTACATCTACGGCATCGACTGGGTGGCCGGGACCGGCAACGAGCTGATCCGTGTGGGTTCAGATGGAAGTACCTACAACATGGGCACGATCGCCAGCTTGCCCGTCTCGAACTACAACAACGGTGTGATCTCGCCCGCCGGCGACTATTACCTGATGTCCGGCTTCGGCGGCACGACGCTGTATCGCGTCGACGTTACAAGCCGCACTGCGACGCCGATTACACTGAGTCAGTCGATTCAGGTGTCGGATTTCGCCTGGTACAACGGATTGTTGTATGGAATAAGTGGCGGTCAGTTGGTGAGCGCGAATCCGGTCACGGGCGCGGTTGCGGTGCTGGGTTCCACGTCACCCCTCAATAGTGCCATCGCCATGTGGGGCTTCACCAATGGGATTCTGGCGACTAGTGGCAACTCGATCTACGCGATCGATCCGTTGACCGGCGCGGCAACCCTGATGAGCAGCGCGCCTGCGTCGAACAATGCCGATGGCGCCAACTGTCCAAGTGCCCCGATCCTGTTCAATGCCGATATTTCAACAACCAAGACGAATACTCCCGCATCGGGTGTGAATGATCTGGCTGGCGACACCTACGTGCCCGCTGCGGTCCGTACCTATACGTTGGTGGTCAGCAACACGAGCACCTCCTTCGGTGCCCAGAACATCACCGTGAGCGATCCGGTGCCGACCGGCATCGATCCGGCCACCGTGAGCTGGACGTGTGCCAGCACCTCTGGTGGTGCGCGGTGCGGTGCGGCCAGCGGCAGCGGCGCGCTCAACGACACGGGCCTGGATCTGCCGCCCAGTGCGGTAGCGACCTATCTGGTCACGATGACGGTACCGGCGGGATTCAGCGGCGACTTGTCGAACGTGGTGACCATCACGCCGCCAGCGACGATCAACGACACCAACGCCGCGAACAACACGGCCACCGACGTGGATCAATCCGCGCCGTTGCTGACGATCCGCAAGACCAGCGTCGGCGGCGTGGACAGCTTTGGCTTCACCGGCACCAACGGCGTGGTCACGCAGACCCTGGTCACCACGGTCGCCGGAACGCCGGTCAGCGGCGCCGCCCAGGCCCTGACGGCAGCCGGTACCGCCACCACGATTACCGAAAGCACCACGCCGGCCACCTACCGGGTGACCGACATCACCTGCACGGGACTGGGTGCGGGCGGCACCGCCACGCCAGACCTGACGAACCGGGCGGTTGTGTTGAATGCCGCTGCGACGGCGGCGGGTGCCAACATCATCTGCACGTTCACCAATACCCTGCAG
>NZ_DASWXE010000193.1:0-2637 GCF_036405635.1 Gemmatimonas sp.
CGACGATGATATCGGCTGCGGACTCGGCGGAAGCGGGCATGGTCAATGCGTCAGGGCGTAGACGAGATAGTTGGTGGCGAACTTGTAGGCGTCGTTGGTGAGATTCACCGCGTACCACCCCTGTCCGGACCACTCCATGTAGTCGCCAATGTCGTTGTTGTAGTTCACGATCGCCAGCATGCGCTTGGTGGGATCGTTGTCCTCGAAGATGCCGTAGTACTCCGCACGCGCCGACCGGTTGTCGGGGTGCGTCATGGCATCGAGCGTGGTGATGCGGAAGAACGCGTCGAAGATGGGGTGCGACACGTCGAGCCGGATGAACTGCGCATCGGGTATGACCAGGCGCATGGAGTACGCGAAGTTCTCCCACTGCCGGAAGTAGAAGTCGTCGACAATGAGAAAGCCGCCCTTGTGCAGCCAGTTGCGCAGTCCAGCGGCCTCCTTTTCGTTGGGACGCCAGTAGCCCGGTTCCGAGAGGTACGCGATGGGGTAGTGCGACAACATCGGATCGTCCATGTCATGCACATTGCTGCCGCGCGCGTGCACCCGCATGGTGGTGAGGTCCTGCACGATGGTCATGAAGTTGCGTTCCATCGCCGGATAGTCGTATTGCCATCCCGGTGGACCGTACTCGATGTAGCGCAGACGCACGAAGGCGAACTTGCCGTCGTAGGGCACGTTGGGCTCGAGGCGCACCCAGCGCTGTGACTGCACGATGGCGGCCGCGCCGGCCAGCAGGGCCCCGCCGAGGGCAGCGAGCGCAGCCCAGCGGCGGATCACGGCGTGACCTGCAAGGCGGTGAGCGCCTGTCGCGTGGCGGCGGGAATGGGCACGGGGCGACGCGAGTCACGACCTACGTACACATGCACGAAATGACCGGCCGCCGACGCCTGGTCTTCGTCATTGCGAAAGAGCGCGATTTCGTAACGCACGCTGGAGGTGCCCAGTTTGCTCACGCGCAGTCCGGCCGTGATGCGGTCGGGGAAGGTGAGCGGTGCGAAGTAGCGGCAACCGGTTTCGATGACGAGCCCAATCGCAGGACTGTGGGCCACATCGAGTAGTCCGTGTTCAATCAGCCAGCGATTGACGGCCGTATCGAAGTAGCTGTAGTAGACGACGTTGTTGACGTGTCCGTACGCGTCATTGTCCATCCACCGGGTGTCGAGGGTGGAGTGATGCAGGAAATCGGCGCGCGTCAACGACTGGTCCATGACTCGTCCATGCTCCGGCGGTGGCTCCGAAATCGGAGGGGCTTTCAGGTCGTTACGGGAGTCGCTGCGGTGGGTCGCCGATGTTGCCGTGCATGCTGCCATTTGCGCCAGCCTTCCCACAGGTTGGCCACGAGCAGGCCACCGAGCAGGAAGTACACCGCGCCCACCGTCATGTAGAGCACCATACTCACCACAGCGGCCAGTGCTCCGTACTTCAGTTGGTCACCATAACGTGGCGGCGAGGTTGGCGGATCGGTGGCCATGAAGCCCGCAAAGAAGAGGGCCATGTGCACATCGGGTGCCCGGTACAGCGCGACCACCTTGGCCGGATCGACAAACGCGAGTGCCGTGGCGATGAGGTAGTACACCCCGAGGAAGCTGAGTGCCAAGGCCGTCTTGTGCAGGCGCCACGTCATGAAGGCACCGGTAGCCAGCAGCAGGGCAATCCATGGGGTGGGAAGTTCCGGCAGGGCGCCCCACCAGCTTTGCCCCGAACCAAACAGGAAGTACGTCGCCACCACACCGGCTGCGGCCGGATTGAGCACGTTGGCCCGCTTGACGCGCAGCGCGTGTTTGGCACCGATGCCGATGATGGAGGCCGCGGCAGCCACATGCCACGGCTGGTGCGGGCTCAGGACCAGGGCAATGAGCCACCCCGTGAGCAGTGCACCATCGGGTACGCTCCAGTCACCGTCACGCCAGCGCAGCAGCGGCACATCGCACACGGCAGCGGTGAGCATGGCGGCCAGCAGCGACGGCCAGACGAGCGACCATCCGGCATGCCACACGGCGGGAATGGTCAGTACGAGCAGCACACCGGCGAAGAGTCCCTTGGGGGACCGCAACCACCGGAGCAGGTGAGGCCAATCGGCGCGCAGGTGGCTCGTCACGTGGCGTGGATGATCATGCGGAAGGCGGAGTCGGGGGCAGGGCGCTGCGTTGTTCAGGAAAGCGCACGCGCTGTCCTGCATGGACCGTGTGCCAATATCCTGCTTCATCTACGAGCAAGGCGTCGACTTGCTGATCCGTGAGGAACGGAATGGCGCGGTCGGGGCCCATGATGAAGGCCGCGGTGGCCAGTGCATCGGCGATGGCAGCGCGTTCTCCCGCCACGGTGCAACTCACCATGCCCTGCGCAGATGCGCCGCGAGCGGGATCGATGAGATGATGACCACCATTCGCCAGGCGACGTTCGTACGAGCCGCTGGTGCAGACGGCCAATCCATCCACGTCGATATGCAACAACAGACCACTGCTGCGGAACGGATCGCGGATGCCCACCGACCATGGACGGCCATGCAGATTGCGCCCGCGGCAGTAGAGATCTCCGCCCGCATTGATGGCCACGCTGGGCAGGTCCTGCAGCGATTCGGCGACGAGATCGACGGCAAATCCCTTGGCGACGGCGCCCAAATCGAGGCGCATG
>NZ_DASWXE010000194.1:0-15071 GCF_036405635.1 Gemmatimonas sp.
CAGTACCATCACGCAGCTCCTGGTGGGCAACATGCACCCCGACGTGATCGACCGCCGGGATCGCTCGCCCACCCGCAAGCTTCGCGAACAGCAGGCCGCGCGGGAAATGGAACGCCACTACTCCAAGGAGCAGATCCTGGAAGCGTTCCTCAATCAGATCTCGTTTGGACGCGGGGCGTACGGCATCGAAATGGCAGCCCGGCAGTACTTCGCCAAGGGCGCCGCCGATCTCACGCTGGCCGAGGCCGCGTCGCTGGCTTCGATGCCCAAGAGTCCCGTGCTCTACGACCCCGTGCGCTACGCGGAGCGCAATCGCGAGCGCCGCAACACCGTGCTCGCGCTGATGGCCGATCAGGGCTACATCACCGCCGCACAGGCCCAGGCCGCGCAGAAGGAGCCGGTGCGCACCGTGAGCACCAGCCGACAGCAGGCGCCGTGGGTAGTGGACGTGGTGCGCGTGCAGGCCGAGCGTGCGGGCGTACCCGTGATGCAGGGTGGATATCGCATTCACACCACCATCGACCTCGCGCTGCAGCGGGCTACGCAGCAGGCGCTCACCAGCGGCATCGAAGAAATCGAAGGCCGGCCCGGCTTCCGCGGTCAGCGGTGCCGCCCCAGCGCTGACACCACCACCAAGCCTGGTGCGAAGGCGCCACGTGTGGCTGCGTGTCTCGAGGGCGCGGCTGTGGTGCTCGATCCGGCCACGGGTGATGTCCGCGCACTGGTGGGTGGTCGTGACTACGGCCGTTCCTCGTTCAATCGTGCCGTCGACGGCAACCGCCAGCCGGGATCGAGCTTCAAGGCCTTCGTGTATGCGCAGGCCATCGCGCAGGGACTGACGGCCAACGCGACCGTTGCCGACACCGCACTGCGTCTGCGTCTCGACAACGGCCAGATCTACTCGCCCGACAACGCCGACAACGCGTTTCTGGGCACGCTCACCCTGCGCGAAGCTCTCACGCGATCGCGTAATCCCGTCGCCGTGCAGCTCGCAGTGTCGGTGGGTATGGACTCGGTGACGGCGCTGGCCCGACGCGCCGGGTTGCGCGCGCCCATTGCGCCGTATCCGTCCAGTGCGCTGGGAGCGAGCGTCGTGCAGCCCCTCGATTTTGTCGCGGCCTATGCTGCCTTCGACAACGGAGGCGTGGGAGTCGACCCGCGTTTCATCGCGCGCGTGGAAGACCGCACTGGTCGTACGGTGCTGAGCCCCGCCGGTGCCCCAACACGTCCGGCCATGGACCCGCGTGTTGCGTTCATCGTGCGCGACATGATGCAGGATGTGGTCACACGCGGCACCGCGACTTCGCTGCGACGCCTCGTGCCGTCGCGTGTTCCCGTTGCCGGCAAGACGGGCACCACCAACGACAACACCGATGTGTGGTTCGTGGGGATGACGCCTGAACTTGTCACCGGCGTGTGGCTGGGCTTCGACAAGCCAGCCATGATCGCACCGGGCGCCGCGGGTGGCACGTTGGCCGCGCCCATCGCCGGGCACATTCTCGCGTCCGCATACGAATCGCGCACCAGCACGGCGTGGACGCCGCCGCCGGGCGTTGTCGCGGTCGAGCTCGATCGCAGCACCGGACAGCCGTCGACGGCGAATACGCCCACCGAGCAGCGCTACACTGAATGGTTTCTCGAAGGCACCGAACCCGGTGCACTCGCGTGGCCGTGGAGTCTTTTCCGACTCGGTCCAATCGGGAATTGAATTGTAGAGATTCTCATGTGTGACGTACGTGGTGTGCGTCGTACCTGAGGTAGGTAACAGTACGGAGCGGTGCCCGTAGAGAACCGGAATGGTTCCGGTGTGTGCAACTGTCGATGCTTCGGCATGACTTCATCCAGCGCACCACGTGGCGGCACCGGCATCGTCATGATGAACCTCGGCGGCCCCGCCACGCTCGATGATGTCGAGCCGTTTCTCGTGCGCTTGTTCGCGGACCGTGAGATCATCCAACTGCCGTGGCAGGATTTCCTCGGCAAGTTCATCGCCACGCGACGCGCACCCAAAGTGCGCAAGTTGTACGATGCGATCGGCGGTGGTTCACCGATCAGGTCGTGGACCGAAGCGCAGGGCGAAGCCATGTGCCGCCGCCTCGACGAGATGTCGCCGGAAACCGCGCCGCACCGTTTCTACATCGCATTTCGCTACACCACGCCCTTTGCCGACGATGCGCTGCGGGCCATGAAGGCCGATGGCATCACACGCGCGATTGCGTTCACGCAGTACCCGCAGTGGTCGTGTGCAACCACCGGCTCGAGCCTCAACGACCTGTGGCGTGCGCTCGATCGCACCGGCCTCAAGGACGCGTTCGAGTGGAGCATCATCGACCGCTGGGGTGAGCATCCCGGCTTCATCGAAGCCATGGCCGGCGCAGTGGAAGATGGCCTCGAAGACTTCCCCGAGGCGGAACGCGACGATGTGCTGGTGATGTTCAGCGCACACTCGCTGCCACTGTCGGTGATCGATCGTGGGGATTCGTATCCCGCCGAGATCGGTGCGTCGGTGAGTCGGGTGGTGCAGGCGATCGGGCTGCGCAATCCGCACCTCGTGACCTATCAGTCGGAAGTGGGGCCGGTGCGTTGGCTTGGACCCAGCACCGAAAAGGTGATCGAGCAGTTCGCCAAGTCGGGGCGCAAGAACTTGCTCATCGTGCCGATCGCTTTCACCAGCGATCACATCGAGACACTCTCCGAGCTCGACATCGAGTATGCGGAACTGGCGCACTCGCTGGGCATGACCGGGTTCCGTCGTGCTCCGGCGCTGAATGTGCGCACGGAGTTTCTCGATGCGCTCGCGGACATCGTGGCCCAGCACCTCGCGGCGCGCACGCCGTGGAGCCCGCAATACGTCACGCGTTGCCCCGGCTGCACCAATGACCAGTGCCGTGGCATTCCGTCGCGTGTGGTGTCGGGCGCAACCGGGTGCAAGCCCGCCGCTTCCGATGCGCCGTCGACCGTGGCGCATGCGACACCGCGTGCGGCGACCCGCGCCGTCGCTGCGCCTGCCGCGACGCACTGAAACGGCACAGAGACGCATCCGTGTTCCTGCTCCCGTTTCATGTCATTGGCGTCTCTCACGCGGCGAACTCCGCCGAGCGCGTGGGCCGTCTGCGTCTGTCCGTCGAACGCACGGACGAACTGCTGGCAGCGCTTCGCGCGCGTGAGTCGTCAGCGGTGTTGCTCAGCACCTGCCATCGCACAGAGTTGTACTGGTGGGGCGAGGAAGAACTCGGCGAATGGTTCGTGACCGAGGTGATTGGCGATACGTCCAACGTGCGCATCGATCGTGTCGACGCCGATCTGGCAGTCCGTCATCTCTTCTCGGTGGCGTCCGGCATGCAGTCGGTGCGCTACGGCGAGCCGGAGATCCTCGGGCAGGTGCGTCGCTCATGGATTGCCTCGCGCGAAGCGGGCACTGCGTGCGGCCCCATCGACGCGCTGTTCCGGCAGTCCATCGACGCCGCGCGCCACATCCGCGCGGCGATGGGCTCCGAAGGTGATCCCACGCTGGGCGATCGTGTGGTGGAACGCATGGCGGCGCATCGTCGGCAGTACGACACCGGGTCGACGGAAGGTGCCTGCCGCGTGCTGGTGATCGGATCGGGTGACGCGGCGCGTAGTACCCTCGAAGCATTGCGCGCTGCGGACGACGCACTGCTGCCGTCGCTAGACATCTCCGTCACCAGTCGCACGGACGAACGGGCGGCAACCATCGCCGAGCGGTTTGGTGTGGCCACGAAACCGTGGGAGCACCGGGCCGGCGCCGTGCAGCAGGCAGATGTGGTCATTTTTGCGGCTCATGTGACGTCGCCGCTGATTGCGCCGGACTTTGCGCCATTCATGCCGGAACGGGCCGGGCGTGCGCTGTGGATCGACCTTGGTGTGCCAGGCGCCGTGTCCACCGAGTTTGAGGCGGCGCAGGTGGACGTGGTCCCGCTCAAGGCCATTGCCGGGGTGGAGGCACCCTTGCTGCAGGTGGAACGCACCCGCCGAGCGTCGTCGGCATTGCAGCACGAGCTGGACCGGTACGCGCGGGCCACACATCGCCTGCAGTTGGGTGCGCGACTCGGTGCCCTCGAGGAGCGCGCGGTGGCGGCAGCCATCGCCCATGGTGACGCCAGTGCCGAGGGCGTGGCGCGCCGGGTGACCCGTCTGGTACTGCGGGAGCTGACCCGCGCCTGATCGACCTGCGGGTCGTTCGTCGAATCTGTCCTGTCGTTAATGATATTGACATCGCATAAGCGCGAGGTTTATGCTGGGTTGTTGATGATAGTTGGTAATCAAAAACCAACACGACACCCTCAGCTCTCCGCCCGCCATGTCTCGTCTCTCCGGTCTTCGCTTGCCGTTCCTGGTCCTTGGCGCTCTTGCCGTCGTCGCTTGCGGCGACGACGAGGACAGCCCCACCGGCGGCAACGGCAACACCGCGCCCAGCACCGAGTACCGCCGCCTGGTGGTCTCCGACACCGCACCGTTCGCGCGGGTGTTCAATGCCGCCAATGGGCAGCGCGTCGATTCCCTGGGCGGACTGCCGTCGCGCATCACCTACCTGTATTCGCCGAAGGGACGAGTGGCCTTCGCGCACTTCCAGACGCGCAACAGCATCGGCTTCATCGACGGTGGGGTGTATGCGCAGGGCGATCGTGGGGTGCTCGCAGCGCCGCGCATGATCGGGTACTTCAACGACTCGGTGCCCATTCACGGCAACTACCTTGGCGACCTCGCGTCCGTGCACTTCGACGGCTCGGGCAATGTGCGCTTCTTCAATGAGCAGACCGTCGCAGGCGGCAGCACGGCGCCGTTCATGACGATCAATACGGGCTCAGCCCACCATGGCGCAGGCATGGCCATGACCGACGGCAACTTCGTGTCGGCGTCCCTGCGTGATCCCGCGGTGGGCACGGGTCCGATCGGTGTGGTGGTGTACAATCGCGCCGGTCAGGAAATTGGCCGCAATCGCGATTGCACCGGCCTCCATGGACTTGCCGGCAACAACAATGGTTCGCTGTACGGGTGCGCCGATGGCGCGCTGCTGGTGAATGCCACCGGCACGACGCCCACGTTCACCAAGCTCACCCACGCCACGGATGCGCGTTTCGGCGTGAGCACCGTGTGGGCCCATCACAGTCAGGCAAACTTCCTCGTCCTGATGTCGATTCGTGGCCAGACCGTGAGCACGGCTACGCGCACCCTGGGTGTGACCAACGCAGGCGCCCGCAACATGCAGCCCATCGTACTGCCCGCCAACGATCTCGACTGGACGGCGGGCTTCGACTACAGCGGACGGTATGCCACCGTGCTCGGACGGTCGGGCAATCTCTACATCGTGGACATGGCCACGCGTCAGGTGACCGGCACACTGAACGCCGCCGTGCCTGCGATGCCGACCAGTGGCACCGTGCTCACGCCGTTCTTCGCCACCGCCGAAGGTGTGCTCTACGTGACCAGCCCCACCCAAGGCCGCGTACTCGAACTCGCGATCAGCACGACGGGTGTGCCGTCGTTGACCCGTACGCTCGCGGTGGGCGGCACGCCTGAGCGCATCGTGGTCCTCGGCGTGACCGCCAATCGCACGCTGCAGAAGTAAGCCACCCTGTGAATCGTCGTGATCAACACACCGGGCATCCAGGCGGATGTCCGGTGGTGCGCATCTCGTTGAGCCGCACCGGATGGCGCCGATCGGTATGTGCCATGGGCGCTCTCGCGTTGTCGTGTACGGCATCGCAACCACTGGCCGCGCAGGCGCAGGGACGTCCCACCGCACCTGACTCGGCGGCCCGCGATTCGATCGCTCGCGACTCTGTGCGCGCCCAGATGCTGGGGGCCGTGCGTATCACGGCCGTGCAAGGCGGTGGTCCGTCGTTGGCCCGACCGGCCAGCGTCCTCGAAGGCCGGCAGCTCGATCGTCGCCGTGCGCCATCCATCGCTGCCACTCTCGCGGGTGAGCCGGGCGTCACGGCGCGCAGTAACGGCCCCATGGCCACGCAGCCCGTGATACGCGGGCTCACCGGGGATCGCGTACTGGTACTCGAAGACGGCCAGCGCACCGGCGACATCGCCACCACCGCGCCCGATCACGCCGTCACCATCGATCCCATGACGGCGCGGCGCATCGAAGTGGTCCGTGGCCCCGCCGGTTTGCTCTTCGGCAGCAACAGTCTGGGGGGCGTGATCAACGTCGTGCGCGACGACGTACCTACCGAACGCCTGACGCGGGCGCTGTCTGGGGCGTTGAGCGCACAGGGCGAGTCGGTGAATGACGGCGGCGTTGTCAACGCCCAACTGCGTGGCGGTCTGGGTGCGTTCACGTGGCGCACCAGCGGCTCGTGGCGCACAGCGGGTGACACGCGCACACCAACCGGTACACTGCCGTTCTCCGATGTCCGTGGCCATGACGTCGGCGCCGGCGCGGCATTGGTGGACATCGTGGGTGGTGGATACTGGCGCATCGGCGCCGCCGTGCGCGATGTGTCCAGCACCTATGGTGTGCCGGGGAGCTTTGGTGGAGTGGTGCTGCCTGGAGCGCACGACGGTGGCGTGTACGTCGATCTCACACGCCGCAGTGGTCGTGTCGATGCATCCTGGCGCGCGCCCGCGAACGATGTGCACGACAGATGGTGGCCCCGTCTCACGCAACTGACGGCCTCTTCGCAGTACGTGCGCTTTGAGCAGTCCGAGCTCGAGCGCGGCGGCTTCGTTGGCACCCGTTTCGGCCAGCTCATGGCCAACACCGACGCTCTCGCGCAATACCGGCGCCACATGGGTGTGCCGGTGCAGGGCAGCGTCGGCGTGTGGCATCAATGGCGCGACTTTCGCGCCGAAGGTAGCTACACCGGCACCCGTCCTGGCGTACTGCGTTCGTCGGCCGTGTTCATGATGGAAGAGTGGACGCTCGACTCGCTCCTCTCCATCGGTCGTCCGCTGCGCCTGCAATGGGGGCTGCGTTTCGATCGCGCACGCATCACGCCGCTCGACAGCACGGAAACGCGGCTGGTGCGCAACGTGCGCACGCGCGCGTTCACCGCGCCCACGGGAAGTGTGGGACTCACCTTCGAGCCGCGCGCCGGATTCACCATCGGAGCGAGCGCGACACGCGCGTTCCGCCCGCCTGCCATCGAAGAACTCTTCTCGGCGGGCCCACATCTTGCCACCTACGCCTACGAAGTGGGGAATCCCGAACTTCGCGCGGAACATGGTGCGGGTGCTGATCTCTTCGCACGCATAGAGCGCGGGGCGTGGCGCGTGGAGGCATCGGCATTCGTGATGCGCGTACGCGACTTCATCTATCAGCGTCCGCTGGTGGACTCCATCACGGGCGAACCCGTGCGCGACCAGCGACTGCGGCGCTACAACGTGTATCAGGCCGACCAAGCCAATGCCCGGATGCACGGCGCCGAAGCCCGGATGACGTGGCGTGCGCCCATGGTGCGCGGGTTGAGTGTCGACGGCACGCTGTCCTGGGTGCATGGACAACAACAGGCAAGCAATGGATGGGTGCCACTGCCGGCCATGCCACCGCTGCGCGCCCGCACCGAGGCGCGGTGGGAAGGCGCACGATGGAGTGCGACACTGGGCCTTGATGCCGCCGCGCGTCAGTCGCGCGTACCTCTCGCACCGTTCACGCTGGGCGCCACGACCTGTTCGCTTCATGCGTCGCGGGGGCTCAACGCACCTGCATTGTTGCCCGCCGAGTTCTGCGGCACGCCCGCCTGGATGCAGCTGCAGGGCAGTGTGGGACGTCGCTGGATGCTTGGGGCACAGCTACACGAAATCACGCTGTCCATCGACAACGCACTCGATACCGACTGGCGCGATCACCTGTGGCGCGCGAAGCAGGTCGCGCCGCAACCCGGACGCAATCTGCGCGCGCTGTATCGCTGGAGCTGGTGACCATGACGCCTTCCCGCATTCTCCGGCACACCCTGGTTGTATCGGCGTGCCTCGCCACGCTCACCGCCTGCGAACATCCCATCGCCGTGGTCACGCCACATGCCGAGGTGGCGGAGTTGATGCTGGCTGATTCGACCGACGCGTCCATCACCGTGCGCACGGTGGACAATCGCAGTTGGAGCGGCGGCCCGCTGCTGCTGTGTGATGGACAGGTGCGCACGCTCGTTCCGCATGCACTCGACTTTCGTGGATTGCCAGTCGATCTCGTATCGCGGCGCGATCTCGATGTGCGCGGCGAGAGTGAGGACCCTCTCGTCACGTGGGAACCCCTGCGCGGACGTGGACGGCTCATTCCACTGGCACCGGGCACGACTCGTGTGCGCTTTCTCATCTGGCACGAAACGCATGCCGATCTCGTGACGCCATGGCTCGATGTGCATGTGCGCCCCGCCGGACAGTGCCAGGCATACCGATTGATGGAGACCCCATGACCAGACGCCTGATGCGATCGTTGCGACGCCGCACCTTCCTCGCCCGCACACTGCCCGTGGCCGTGCTTCTCGCCGCATGTGGCGGCAGTGAGGCCACCGACCCCACGGTGAATCCGCCTGGACTGCAAGTCGCGGGCATGGTGGTGGAAGACGTGGCCTCGGGTGAGGTGATGTTCTCACACGATGCCCACTGGCACGGCTTCCCCATCGTCAATGTCGGGGCACGGCGAGAGCTGCGTGTGTACTTCATCACGCAGGGGCGTTCCGCTGACGACCACGACGTGCCGCCTCGCAGTGAATGGCAGTCGCTGGAAAACCGCACGGACTACTCGGTGCCCGTGGTCATTGAAGATCCCTCACGCGCGCGGTGGGACGGCGACCGTCGTGGCGGCACACTCACCGGTCAGGCCGCTGGAGCGTCACGCATGACGTTTCGTGTGCTGCGCGGAACCACCACCATCTGGGAAGCGCCGTCGCTCAACTTCACGGTGCGTCCGTAACGCGTTGTTGAAACGCCAAAGGGCCGGCGGGAGATGGTCTCCCACCGGCCCTTTGCTCAGACAGACTTCGTCAGACTTCGAGCTCGACCAGCTCTTCCACCGGCGCCGGCGCATCGGCCAGTGCAATGGTCAGTACCTCACGCAGTGTCTCCACCGGATGGAAGGTGAGCTGCTTGCGCACCTCTTCCGGCACATCCTCGAGGTCCGCTTCGTTGGCCTTGGGGATGATGACATCCTTGATGCCGGAACGATGGGCGCCGAGGACCTTTTCCTTCACGCCGCCGATGGGCAGCACGCGGCCGCGCAGGGTGATTTCACCCGTCATCGACACATCGCGCCGCACCTTGCGGTTGGACAGTTCGCTGACGAGCGCCGTAGCGATTGCGATGCCTGCGCTCGGACCATCCTTGGGGATGGCACCGGCCGGCACGTGAATGTGGGCTTCGCTCGCGCTCTGCACCCGATCGCGTGGGATACCCAGCAGCTCGGCGTTGTTCGTGGCGTAGGTGAGCGCCGCGCGGGCGCTTTCCTTCATCACATCGCCCAGCTGTCCGGTGAGGATCAGCGAGATGGGTCCCACACGCACCGACTCGGCATCGTCACTTGGACGTGATGCGCCGCGCCGGATGCTGGCTTCCACGAACATGATGTCGCCACCCATCGGCGTGTAATACATGCCGGTGGAGATACCCACTTCATCGTGTTCGGCCGCGCGTTCCGGATGCACCTTGGGACGTCCGAGCAGGTCACGCACCTCTTCCGGGCTGATGACCTTGTCCTCGATGGTCCCACTGTCGCCCATCGCCACACGACGGGCGACCTTGCGGGCCACCGCGCCGAGCTGGCGCTCGAGCTGACGGACGCCAGACTCGCGCGTGTACTCGCTGATCACCTTCATGACCGCTTCGTCGGTGAACGAAAGGTCCCGGCCACCCAGTCCCGATTCCTCGAGCTGCCGCGGAATGAGGTAGGTGGTGGCGATCTCCTTCTTCTCCCGCTCCGTGTAGCCACTGAACTCCACCACTTCCATACGGTCGAGCAGCGGACCCGGAATGTTCTGAATGAAGTTGGACGTGGCGATGAACAGCACTTCGCTCAGGTCGAACGGCACGCCGAGGTAGTGATCGGTGAACGAATCGTTCTGGGCCGGATCGAGCACCTCGAGCAGCGCGCTCGACGGATCGCCCTGATAGGACTGTCCGAGCTTGTCCACTTCGTCGAGCAGGAACACCGGATTGCGCGAACCCGCCTGCTTCATGCCCTGGATGATGCGTCCCGGCATGGCGCCCACGTAGGTGCGGCGGTGACCGCGGATGTCCGCTTCGTCACGCGCACCGCCGAGGGCCACACGCACGTATTCGCGGCCCAGCGAACGCGCGATGGACTTCGCGATGCTCGTCTTGCCCACGCCCGGCGGGCCGTTGAACAGCAGGATAGGGCCACGCGCCATCGCACGCGACTTGGCCTCGCGGGTGTCGGTGATCTGGCGGTCTTCGTCGTTGCTGGTGGTGCTGAGCGCCGGATTGGCATCGGACGTGTCGCCCTTGAGCTTCGACGCCGGGAATTCGCCCGTCGTGGCCACTTCGGCGGCCACCTGCTGTGCACGCAACTGGCGCACGGCAAGGAACTCGAGGATGCGATCCTTCACTTCCTTGAGGCCGTAGTGGTCTTCGTCCAGGATCTCACCCGACCGCGCCAATTCCAGATGGTCGTCCGAGCGCTCGTTCCACGGCAACTCGGCGATCCATTCCAGATAGGTACGAATGACCTGCGCTTCCATGCTCTCGCGGCCCGCGCGCTCCAGGCGCCCGAGTTCACGTTCCACTTCCGCGCGCGCTTCCTTCGGGAGATCGAGCTTGCTGATCTTCTCCCGCAGCTCGATGATCTCCTTGCTGGAGTCGTCGTCGCCCAGCTCCTTCTGAATGGCCTTGAGCTGTTCGCGCAGGAACATCTCGCGCTGGCGTTCGCCCAGCTCTTCCTGCACCTGGCTCTTGATGTCTTCCTGGGCTTCCAGGAGGCCGATCTGGCGCTGGACGTGCACGAGCACCCGGCGGAGGCGTTCCTCCACACTGAGCGTTTCCAGCAGTCCCTGCTTTTCCGGCACCGTGAGCTCGATATAGCCGGCCACGAGGTCGGCAAAGCGGCCCGCGTCTTCCACGGAGTCGAGCACCTGGTGCACGACCTCTTCGGGCAAGCCGCGCTTTTCGCCCAACTCGGCCGCCCGCTCGCGGGCTTCCTTATGAAGCGCCTCGAATGCCGGGTCCTTGAGGTCCAGCGGCATCATTTCCTCGGCGGGCACGATCACCGCCGTGAGGTGGCCTTCCACTTCGGAGTAGTGGAGTGCGGTCGCGCGCTGCTCACCCTGCAACAGCAGCTGCACACCGCCCAGGCCACGCTGGACCTGGCCGATACGGGCGATCACGCCCGTGGTGAAGAGAATATCCGGCGCCGGCTCTTCGGTGTTGTCGCGCTGGGCGACGGCGAAGACGAGGCGGTCGCCCTTGAGCGCCGTCTCGATCGCGCGCAGGGTGCCCGGTCGCCCCGCCGCAATCGGCGCGGTGATGCCGGGAAACATGACTGTCCCGCGGAGGGGCAGTACCGGAAGAGTTTGACGCTGACCCATGAGAAATCCTGAGCAAGAGGAGTGGCTCCCAGGTATGGCACGTTCCGCACCGTCCGGTTTACGCCATCGCGGCAGGGATTGCAACTTTTCCCTGACCCAATGACGTAGGGACTGACGTCAGCCTGCCGGGACGGCCGACCGGATCACTATCCGGCCCGTCCTCCCCGGGGATGCTGTCGCCCCATACTCCCGGGTGCTACACTAGGGAGGTCATTCAGGTCTGTCCCCGATCCCATTCGAGTGTCCGATCACGTAGCCCCACATGCCGAAGACGTCGAGCTCCGCGCACACGTGGAGCAGGCGCTCAGCGCCACCTACGAGCTCGATCAGGAGATCGGCCGCGGTGGCATGGGTATCGTCTACCGGGCACGCGACAAGCGGCTGAAGCGCCATGTGGCGATCAAGCTGCTGCCGCCCGAGCTGTCATTCCGACGGGATGTACGGTCCCGTTTCCTCCGTGAAGCGGAGACGGCCGCGCAACTGAGTCATCCCAACATCGTCCCGATCTACTCGGTGGACGAGGTGGGGAACCTCGTGTTTTTCGTGATGGCCTGCATCGATGGCGACAATCTCGCCACCAGGCTGCAGAAGCGTGGTCCGCTTCCCATCGACGAAACGCGCCGCTGGCTGCAGGAAGTCTCGGATGCGCTCGCCTACGCCCACGCGCGTGGTGTCGTCCACCGTGACATCAAGCCGGACAACATCCTGCTCGATGGCATCGATGGCCGGGCGCTTGTCACCGACTTTGGCATTGCCCGTGCGGCCAGCGACAGCGGCGAAACGTCGCGCCTGACCGCCACCGGTGTGGCCATCGGGACGCCGGCCTACATGTCGCCCGAGCAGGCGTCGGGAGATCGTGACCTCGACGCCCGCAGCGATTTGTACTCGCTAGGCATCGTGGCGTACCAAATGCTGTGTGGTGAACCGCCGTTCCTCGGCAACACCACCCCCGCGCTGCTCGTGAAGCATCTGGCCGAAACGCCGGTGCCGATTTCGCAGCGCCGTCCCGATGTGCCGCCCGATCTGGCGGCCATCGTGATGCGTTTGCTGGAAAAGAACCCGGATCACCGGTTCCAGACCGCCAACGAGCTCACGCAGTCCCTGAAAACCGGCCTCGTGCCGCCGATGCCGCTGGGGGCCATGACGTCGCCGGGCAGTCGCCCGGTCACGTTCAATGGGGCGCCCATTGGCGGCATGCCGCTCAGCACAGGTGGTGCCGGCGCGCAGGTGGGTCTCGGCGGCTATGGTGCTCCCGGCTATCAGGCGCCGGCGTATCAGTCGCGCACGTTGACGTCCACGCCGGCTTCGTATGGCAATGCAGGGCAGCCGCCTGCGCCGTATCGGCAGGACGAGGGCGATGCGGTGACGCGCGAGGACGAGGCCCGGTTCGAGGACCCGCGCGTCGTGCGGTTCCGCAAGCGGTTTGCCGTGTACCTGTTCGTGAATACACCGATGGTGCTGCTCAGCATCTTCGGCAGCAGCGACTTCCTGGGCATCACCACGCTGTGGACCGTGTACATCGCCTGGAAGTACGCACAGCTGTGGTCCGACGACTTCGACTGGCGCGATGTGCTGCGCCAGCCACGCCACCGCGTGCTCGGCGAAGTATTCGAGGACATGGGCGACAGCATCAACGCGACCTTCAGCAGCAAGAAGCGCGAGGAGTTGCGGGCGCAGGGCAAGTTGCGTGGTCGTCTCAAGGGTGCGCTGAGCTCCAAGCCGCCGGGCCGTTTGTCACGCCCGGCCACGCTGCCGGCCGTTGGTATGCCCGTGCGCGACGATGAATTGGGTCGTTATGTCGACCTGGTGCGCGGTGCGCGTGCCGATCGTGAAGAGATCGGTCGCCTGCTCGCTACGCTGCCCACCACGGAGCGTTCGCGCATACCCGACGTGGCGCAGATGTCGGTTGACCTGGTGAGCAAGGTGGAGGTCATCGCCAAGGATCTCGCGCTCATCGAGTCCACGAGCAGCCCGGAGCAGTTGCACCGTACCGAGTCCGAAATCACCACGCTCGAGGCGGAAGCCAATCCGCTGGACACCTCGCGCAGCGAATCCCGTGTGCGTCGTCTCGCGGCGCTGCGTCGGGAACGGCGTGTGCTCATCGATGCGCAGAAGAAGATCGAGACGCGCCGTGCGCAGCTCGACAACTGTCGCATGGCCCTCGAGAACGTGCGACTCGATCTGGTGCGCCTCCGCACGGGCAACAGTTCGGTGCAGAGCGTGACGCTGGTGGCCGAGCAGGCGATGGCCATGGCGCGTGAAGTGGACATCGCGGTGCAGGCGGCCGCCGAAGTTCGCGATCTCACGAGCGCGCGTTCCGGCAACTGAGCGTAAGACCACCGGCGCACCGTCACCGACAATGCCGATGACTCCCGTCGACCGCGCGCCAGCGCCTGTCGGAGGCGGCGCCGATGGCGCTCATGGAGCGGACGCGTCACTGCTGCGTGACCGGGTGACAGCGGCGATCGGTGAGCAGTACATCATCCGCGAAGAAGTGGGGCGCGGAGGCATGGCGGTGGTGTATGCCGCCGAAGACGTGCGCCTCCAGCGACCGGTGGCACTCAAGGTGCTGCCCCCCGATCTCGCATTCCGCCCCGATGTGCGCGAGCGGTTCGTGCGCGAAGCGCAGACGGCCGCCCGTCTGAACCATCCGCATATCGTGCCCATTTACGCGGTGCACGAAGCGTCGGGGCTGGTGTGTTTCGCGATGTCGCTGGTGCGCGGCGAGAGCCTCGCCACGCGCATCCTGCGTGAACCGCGCCCCGATTTTGCCTTTGTGGCGAAG
Source organism: Gemmatimonas sp. (assembly GCF_036405635.1). Taxonomy (GTDB): domain Bacteria; phylum Gemmatimonadota; class Gemmatimonadetes; order Gemmatimonadales; family Gemmatimonadaceae; genus Gemmatimonas. The sequence continues at coordinate 14,293 of NZ_DASWXE010000194.1, forward strand.
GTGCTCGAGCAGATGGCCGACGCGCTGGCCTACGCGCATGCGTCAGGGGTCGTGCACCGTGACATCAAGCCCGACAACGTGCTGCTCGATCGCGAGTCCGGCCGGGCAATGGTGACGGACTTCGGCATTGCCCGTGCGGCCGAAAGTGGGTCCCGTCTCACGCAGACCGGGATCGCCGTGGGTACGCCCTCGTTCATGAGCCCCGAGCAGGCCATGGGGGACAAGGACGTCGACGGGCGCAGTGACATCTACTCGGTTGGCATCGTGGGCTATCTCATGCTCGCGGGTAGACTGCCGTTCGAAGCGGGCACGACGCCGGCGATGCTCATGAAGCACGTCAGCGAAACCCCACCGCCGCTGCGTTCCATGCGCCCGGATGCGCCGCGCGCGCTGGCCGAACTGGTGGAACGTTGCCTCGCGAAGCGACCGCAGGACCGCTGGGAGAGTGCCCTGCAACTGCGCGATGCGCTGCGACGCGTGCAGCGCGACGGTTCGATGCATGGGGCCACCGCGGCCACCATGCCACCGCCGCGTGCCGATCGTGATCTCGAGAGGTTTGGGCATCGCGCCGAGGATTGGGCGCCGCGCAAGGTTTTTGAGCCGGCACCCGCTCCACGGGCATTGCCAGCGCCTGGTGGATTGCCCCCCATCCCGCAGTTGCCACCGCTGCCAGACGGCGCGGACCGACGCACCACGCGGGAATGGCGCAAGGCCAACAAGGAAGCGCTCAAGGATTGGCGCTCGGCGGTGCGTGATCAACGCAAGCGTGACACGTCGGT
>NZ_DASWXE010000195.1:0-12798 GCF_036405635.1 Gemmatimonas sp.
CGGTCACACGCCGCGCTCTACGCCCCACGGTTCATTGAAGACGACCTGACCGCGTAGCGTCAGGCGCGGCCATCACGCGATGCGCGCCGTGGTGCGCGTGTCGCTGCCTGCGGGAATCCAGATCGTGAAGGTGGTGCCGGAGCCTGGCTCGCTCTGCACCACCAGCCGGCCTTGGGCTTCGCGCACGATTCGGTCCACCAAGGGGAGGCCGAGTCCAGAGCCACCGCGATGCGACTTGGTGGAGAAGTGTGGCTCGAAGATGCGGCGACGGGTGGTGTCATCCATCCCCATGCCATTGTCCTGCACCTGAAGCTCGAGGCCGGCAATGCCATCCGACTCGACATCGGCGGTGCGCAGGCGCAGGGTGCCGCCGTCGGGCATCGCGTCGCGGGCATTCAGCGCGAGATTGATCACCGCCTGCTCCAACTGCAGGCGATTCAGCGCGGGGACGCGGCGGGCCTTGTTGTCCACCAGCAACGTGATGCGGCGCCCCATCAGGGCACGCAGCAGCGGCTCCATGCGATCGAGCCGGAACGGTGCCGCGCCGTCTTCTTCGGTCGACTGCTGGCGCCCCATGGCCAGCAGCGTGCGCACGGTGGCCGACGCCTGCGTACCCACCGTACGAATGTCGCCCACTACACGCCGTGTTTCGTCGTCGATATCGTGTCCGTCCAGCACATCAGCGCAGGAGGTCATCACCTGCACCACATTGGCGAAGTCATGCGCCATGCCAGTGGCCATCGCGGCCACCAGTTCACCACGCTGCAGCAGCTCTGCCTCCCGCTGCGCCTCCAGCATGGCACGCTGCCGTGATTCCAATGCGACCTGGGCATCACGATAAATGCGAATGGTCTGCCCGACCACACCGGCACAGAACCACAGGCCGGAGAACATCATGATCATCGTGACCGCGCGGTACAGCCACGGCAGCTCGGACTCGGCGGTCGGCGTGGGACGCATGCCGTAGGCATTGAGCGCGACGCCGATGATCACCATGCTGACAAAGAAGAGCAGCAGACTGACGGCCAACTTGCGGCTGAAGAACAGCACCGTGATGGTGAGCGCCACGGCGACACCGGTCGCGCTTGGCGCACGAGGGCCGTTGAGCACCAGCCCGATAGCAGTGCCTACCGATGTGAGGAGGACCGCACTGGCGGCGCGCACGGTGACCGAACGATTGGGCGACGGCAACAACAGCCAGCCCACGACGGGAATCATGAGGTACAACAGGAAAAGTGCCGGCAGCGATCCTTCCTGCTGCCAACGCACGAGGGCGCTCACCGTGAAGGCGGGCGCCCAAACCCACAGAATGATGCGAGCCAGCAGCAATACCGCAGACTCGCGCGTGGCCGCCAGAGGTCCATTCACCTCGGGCGGCCACTGTGTATCATCCGACGGAACGTCGATCAGGGCCACGGCAGCGTGATCACCGGATAGCGCGGACGCAGTTCCGGTCGGTCGTTGCCATCGATGAAGCGCTGAATGTCATGGCGGGCAGCTACGACATGCGCGCTGGCGGCAGCATCGCCCGCTGCCGGCGTCGCCAAACGCGTCTGCAACTGTCGCACATGCGTGAGTGCCGTGGCGCGCACATCAGGCATGGCGCGCGCATCACCCGCCAGATCGAGCAGCACATCGAGTGCCGCACGCTGCGAGGCCCGCAGCACCGCTCGTTCGGCCGGTGAGGCAGGCGCTGCCACGCCCCACGTACGCTGCACGATCGTGCGCATGACTTCATCGAGCGTGAGTGCCTGCGGATCACGCGCCGCAAAGAGCACCACACGGGCGGCGCGATCGCGATCGAGCAGGTAGCCGATCACTTCCGTGGCCAGACCACCGGCGAGCGTGATGGCGTCGAAGGCCGGACCACCGCTGCCTTCGATCCACGTCTGGTCGGTGTTGAAGCCTGGCGGCGGCGGCGGAATCAGCTTCTGTACGCGCTCCGGTACCGTGAGCTCCGCTGGCGCGAGTGCATCGAGCGCGAGCTTAAGCGCGCGGCGCTGGTCGGCGGCCGGCAGCACACGCGTGGGCACCTGCCCATCACCGCGCAGGGCAAAGCTGAAGTCCATGCCGCCCACGTACTTGCTCACCCCTTCCAGCGAATAGCGGTGATGCAGGTACACATGCGCAAAACGCATGTTGAGCAACGCCAGCGGTTCACCCGGCTGAATGGCGCGATCGTCGAACTTGTCCATCAGCACGCGACGCACCTTGCTGCTGCGCGTGACGGCATCGAACATCGTGGCGCCCTCATCCCAGCGCGTAACTTCGGGGATGGAGCCGTTGGCATTGGCGTACGTGTCGTTGATGAACCGCACGTTGCGCGTCAGACCATCCTTCATGATGGCGGCCAACCCCGACTTCTCAGCGTTGGCATCCGGGTACCACGTGTAGCCCAGCTTGATGGCCAGCGTATCCCAGGCACCAGGGCCGGTGCGGAAGGCATCGCGCAGGTCCACACCACCGTTCGCGTCCAGCGTGATGAGCGGGAACGGATAGTCCATCACGCTCGAACGGCCCTGCGAAGACGCGATGTAATTGTGCGACAGGCCAATCGTGTGGCCGATTTCGTGCGCGGCGTGCTGACGACGACGCGCCATCGCAAACGATTCGGCGGTCACGTTGGGACCCGACGCCCCGAAAGCCGGCACCGTGCCCGCCCAGATGTTGTAGTCGATGAGCGAACGCCACGCGTCCATCCGCACCACGGCGCGGATGATCTCGCCCGTGCGGGGATCGGAGTAGCTCGGCCCCACGCTCGGGCCCGGGCCGGTGCGGTGCACCCACATCAGCATCGAGTAGCGCGCGTCCATCGGATCGGCGCCGGCCGGCAGATCGAGCACGCGGAACGCATTGCGGAAGCCGGCCGCTTCGAACACCTTGGCCCACCAGTTGCCACCCTCTCGCATCGCTTCGCGATACGGGGCCGGAATGCCGGGATCGAGGTAGTAGATGATCGGCGTGACGGGGTCCACCACTTCACCGCGCGCGTACGCGGCCGGATCCCGCGGCACCAGGCGCCAGCGGTTGATGAAGCCCGAGCGGTAATCACCGTCGAAGCCTTCGGAGAGATCGGCGAACTGCGTGCCGCCGTAACCGAAGCGCGGATCGTAGTCACGCGACCGGAACCCATCGCGCTCAGGCAGCACCACCAGGGAATGGTGTTCCTCGAACGTCAGTGCCCGGGCATCGGGCACGGTGCGCCCGAGCGAGCGATTGGGCTGATCGGCCACGAACGTGAGGACCGCATGCACTTCGGCGTTCTTCGGGAAAGCCTTGGTGCGCTCGCTGTCGAGATAGCTGCGCGCAGCGTCCACACGGTAGGGACCACCACCCGCCGCCCCCTGGCCACGCAGGCCATCGGCCACACCGTAGGCGTCTGCCAGAAATAGCGACGTCGCATCGACAGTGAGCACGCCCGAGTTGTCGCTCTCCACCGGGAACGAGGCCACGATGGACCGTGGGAAGCCTTCGCGGGCCGCGCGCTGGTTGGCCGCATCACCACCGGGCGCACGCACGGAATAGTTGTCGCGCACCAGGAGCACGCGGTTGCCACGACGTTCGAGACGCACAATGGCACTGGGACCGGTGGTGCCGCGGTCGAGGCTTCCGGTGCCGAGTCCGGTCGTGAGCGTGACCTGGTGGAGGAAATCCCGATTCAGCTGGGCGGCCGGGATTTCCAGCAGCGCGCGATTGCGGGCGTCATCCACGCGCACCCGCAGAAACGGCTCATCGGATTGCGCGCCCAGGGGCGACGCGGCCGCAATGGCCAGCAGCGCGCCAGCAGGCAGCGAGCGGAGGGCGGTGCGAAACAGAGACATGACCTGTCGGTTCGAGGAGGGGAACGTCTGCGGCCATAGCCTAACGATTGTAACGGCCTCCGGCGAGAGTGAAAACGCGAACGATCGTCACGAAACCGGCCGAAGTGACGCGATGGATGCAGACCGGCTCGTTTCGGCGGCGTTACCGATCTGTCGTCGCGCTGGCGAGCACGGCCGATAGCGTGGGATTCACGATGGCGCACCGACGGATATCCACCCGCGGTTGACGCCTGCGGCCTCTGCCGGCGGCCCTCTGCCCGCAGCACTCGCCACATCGTGACCTCCACTTCCGAGATCCTCGTGAATTCCGATCCGTTCATGCCACGCCGTGCGCGTGCGTGGCTGCCCGGCATGTGGCGTCTGGTGCACGTCGCCATGACGCTCCTCCTCCTCGCGGCCGGTGTGCCGCGCGACGTCCTTCACGCGCAGGGTGCGACCACCGTGTCGGGCCTGGTGCGTGATGAAACCGGCGCTCCCGTCGCCAACGCGCAAGTGCGACTGAGCCCGGAGCGTGGTGGCCAGTCGGACGAACGCGGGCGCTTCCTCATCGCGAACGTGATACCGGGTGAGTACACGCTCGAAATCCGTCGCATCGGCTTCACCGTCAAGCGCATGCCCGTCACCGTGCGTGCCGGAGCCAACGATGTGCCGATTTCCCTCGAACACTCCGCCCTCTCGCTCGACGGCGTCGTCGTCACGGGTCAGGGTGGTGAGATGGAACGTCGTCGTCTCTCCACCAACGTGGACGTCATCTCGCGCGATGAAATCGAATCGTCGCCCACCACGCGTCTCGATCAGTTGCTGCAGACCAAGCTGCCCGGTGCGCAGATCCGCCTCACGTCGGGGCAGCCCGGCACCACGTCGCTGATCCGCACGCGCGGTATCAACTCGGTGAGCACCAACTCCACGCCGGTCATCTACGTGGACGGTGTGCGCGTGGACAACCTGAACACGCCCGCCACGCTGGGCATGAACCTGTCCGGTGGCGCCCATCAGGGTACGGCCACCAGCGCACTCGCCGACATCCCGCTCGACAACATCGAGCGCATCGAGCACATCCCCGGCGGCGCGGCCACGACGCTGTACGGTTCGGATGCAGCGAACGGTGTCATCCAGATCTTCACGCGCCGCGGTGTAGCGGGTCCGACCCGTGCCAGCTTCGAAGTGGAAACGGGCGTGGAAACGCCGCAGACGCAGTTCCAGTTCTTCAATCGCACACGCGACCTGCTGTACCGCAACGGCGTGCTGCAGAAGTACAGCGGCAGCGTGGAAGGCGGCTCCGGTGGCTTCACTTACAGCATCTCCGGCAGCGCACGTGCCTCGCAGAGCCATCGCGTGCAGGGCGAAAACAACGCGCTCTCATTCCGCTCGGGCTTTGGCGCCGAGATGGGCCGCAAGGGTCGCTATCAGGGTTCGCTGTCGTACAACCAGGACGCCTATCCGCGCTTCCGGAACGGCAACTCGGGTGGCTACAACTCCATCTGGTTCGTCGAAGGCGGCCGCTCCAACGCATTCGGCTTCAACCCGAACATCGACCAGCTCGGTGATTCGGCGTGGCGTTCGCTGCAGAGCTTTGTCTCCAAGGCCGAGGCGCTGCAGGACAACACGGTGCAGGTGCGCCGCTTCACCACGTCGCATGGCTTCACCATCGAACCGATGTCGGGTCTGTCGGTGAAGGCGAACGTGGGTATCGACCAGCGCCTCACGCATGAACGGGCCATCACGACCAACGAGTTCCTGATTCACACGCGCCAGATCGCGGCGGGCGTGTCGGACCGTGGCACGATCCAGAACTACGACCGCACGTTCCAGGGTCTCACGGGCGAACTCACGGCGCAGCACCGTTACGATCGCGGCGCGCTGTCGGTGGTGTCGGCCCTGGGCGGCCAGCTGTTCCGCAACGATGACGTGCAGGTGGCCTACACCGCCACGAACGTGCGTGACGGTGCGCAGACCATCACCGGCGCCGGCGTCACCACGGGCGCAGATGCGGCCTTCCGCGTGGCCAACTACGGCCTGTATGGCCAGACAAACATCGGCCTCAGCGACCGCTACTTCATCGAACTCGGCGTGCGTGCCGACCAGAACACCGCGTTCGGTTCGACGGTGGGTGCACAGTACTATCCGAAGCTCGGCCTCGTGTACGAACTCACGCAGGAATCGTGGGTGCGCAGCCTCGTGAGCGAGCGCATTGTGCCGAAGCTCCGCCTGCGCGGCAACTACGGCGTGGCCGGCAACTTCCCGCGCCCGTTCGCCAACGACCAGACGGTCACCTTCTCCTCACTGGGTGGCGCGCTGGCCGCCACGTTCGGCCAGCCGGGCGATCCGAACCTGCGCCCCGAGCGCACGACCACGTTCGAAGGCGGCTTCGACGCGAGCTTCCTCGCCGATCGTGCGACGCTGAGCCTCACGGTGTACAAGGCACGCACCGATGACGCGTTGCTCAATGCACCGTCCGCACCGTCGTCGGGCCAGACGTCGCAGCTGCGCAACGTGGGTGTGATCGAGAACCGCGGCATCGAACTGCGCTCGTCCATCGTGCCCTGGTCGGGTCCGTCGGGTCGCCTCACGCTGTCCGGTTCACTCAACACGCTCAAGAACAAGATGGTGAGCACGGGCAACACGCCGGTGTTCAACCTCGGTGGCCTGAGCGAGCGCACCATTCAGGCTGTGGTGGAAGCCGGCCAGCCGGTGGGCTACCTGCGCGGCACCAAGGCATCTTTCAATCCCGACGGCACCGTGCTCCGCGTCGAGCAGCTCGCGTACCTCGGCAAGCCGCACCCGGACATGTTCGGCGCGATGTCAGCCCAGCTTCGTCTCGGCAGCCGCGTCACCGTGAACGTGGACGGTGACTACCAGTTCGGCGCCTCGTCGCACTCGTTCGACCGTCACTTCCGCTTCCAGTACGGTCTGCCGGAGACCATCGTGCCCGCCGCGGCAGTGCGGGCCGCCGGCGGCCCGGCGAATATCTGGCTCGACGTGTTCAATCTGTTCGTCGAGAAGACCGACTTCGTGAAGCTGCGGAACGTCTCGTTCGAATACCGCTTGCCCGATCGCTTCGTGCCGCGTGGCGCGCGTTCGGCCCGCATCAGCTTCGCTGCCAACAACCTGCTCACCTGGGCCGCGTCGAGCTTCGATCCCGAAGTGGATCTCTCGGGCGCCATCGGCCAGGGCGGCGCCGCCGTGGGCGGCTTCAACTACTCCACCGACTCCGCTGCACGCAGCTTCCTGCTGTCGATCGGCGTGGGCTTCTGATCATGACCCGACTCTCTGCCATTCCGACCACCTCGCGCCGCCTGCTGTGTGGCGCGACGGCCGCCGCCGCGCTGCTGCTTTCCGCGTGCGATCAGTTCAACCCCACCGGGGTCGAGAACCCCAACGTCACCAACAACGCCTTCCTGCGCACGCCGGATGCGTCGAAGCTGTGGGTGAAGGGCGTGGAGCGTACGTATCTGCAGACGATCAACTCGTTGATGGCCAACGTGGAAATCGTCTCGGACAACTACTTCAACAACTACACCACGCAGAACAAGGTCTTCGACCAGCCGCGCATCGACAATCAGGATCTCGACGTGCGGTCGATGTTCATCGACCTCGCCCGCCTGCGCGAGAGCGCCACGTACGGGATCGACGTGGTGCTGCCGGTGGACACGGTCAACCGCGCGCGCAACGAAGCGGATCTGCTGTTCTACCGCGCCATGGCATCCATCTGGGTCGGTGAATACTTCACCGGCATGCCGGCCGTGGCACTTGGCCCGGTCGTCGATGCGCCGGGTCATCTGCGTCTGGCTCTCGAGGACCTGCGGCGTGCCCGCACCCTCTACACCGACGCGGCGCTGCGTAACGCCTGCACGGCCGCCATGGCACGGGCTTACTACCGCCTCGGTGACCGGGCCAACGCGACGACCGAAGCTACAGCCCTGCTGGCGGCGGCACCGACGTTCCTGCGCAATGCCGTGTTCGAAGGCGTGACCGGCCCATCCAACTCGTTCCAGGGTCTCATCACCGGCTCCACCAACAACTACCAGCCGCTGCCGCGACTCGATTTCCTCGACCCCAAGTACCCGAACCGCGGGGCGCAGATCACGAGCCCCCAGGCGGTGCTCAAGGCCGAAGAAGCCCACGCCATCCTCGCCGAGGCCGCACTGGCCACTGGCGACGTCCCGGGCGCGCGCACCCGTCTCCGGGCGCTGCTCACGCTGGTCCAGTCCCGCCCGACCGAACTGGTCGACTCCCGCACGCAGAACCGCGGGCGGTCCGGCGGCACGGTGATCTATCCGGACAGCACCGACTACCGTGTGGCGTTCTCTCCCGGCGCACCGTTCCAGTCGGGATTTGTGCTCTATCGCCGTGGCGCAACGGTGCGCGTGGCCACAGTTTCGGGCACCTCGGTCACCGCTGAGCGGATCGACCAGATCGCCAACGCGAACGACGGCTACTACGTCCTGTATCTGATGCGGCAGGAGATCTTCTTCGCGGAAGGTCGTCGCTCCACCGACATCGGCCTGCGATTCCCGGTGCCGTTCGCCGAGGCGCAGGTGAACACGAACATCGACATGAGCGCGAGCTACATGTCCGCCGTGATTCCGTCCTTCCTGCCCACCAGCCTCGGCATGGACAGCTTCGTCATGAGCACCACGGCCCGCACCGTGGAGATCCGCAACGACGTCAACGCCATCCTCGTGGCGAACCGTACGTCGCCGCTGATCATGCCGTTCAAGAACTGACCGATCACCGCATCACACTCCATCAGGCCTGCGCATGACTGATCCCACGATTTCCCGGCGCCTGTTTCTCGGTGCCACCGTCGCCTCCGGGGCGGCGCTCCTGCGTTCCCCGCAGCAGCCTTCGCTCTGGTCGGCACAAGGACTCCTGGAGCGGGCACCGGGAATCGTGACATCTGAACGTCTGCGACCGGTGTTGCCGGGCGGCATCCAGACCGGCGATGTGCTGCCCGACCGCGCCATTCTCTGGGGCCGCACGGATCGGGCAGCGCAGTGCCTGGTGGAGTGGTCCACCTCCGAACGATTCACCAACGTGAAGCGGGTGCGCGGCCCGGTCGCACGGGCAGAGTCGGCATTCACGACCCATCTCGACCTGTCGGGTTTGCCGGCCGGGCAGACCATTCACTATCGCATGCAGTACGAAAGTGCCGATTCGCCGGGGGCGTTCAGCGAACCCGTCGTCGGCAGTCTCCGCACACCGCAGCGTGCCGATCTGCGCACCAATGTGCGACCGGTGCGCATCGCCTGGTCGGGCGACATGGTGGGCCAGGGGTGGGGCATCGACGAGGCGCGTGGCGGTTTGCGCATCTACGACGCCCTGCGGCGCGCCGAGCCCGATGTGTTCGTGCACTCGGGCGACAACATCTATGCCGACCAGCCGCTGGTGGCCGAAGTGAAGCTCGACGACGGCACCATCTGGAAGAATCTCGTCACCGAAGCCAAGTCGAAGGTGGCGGAGACGCTGGACGAGTTCCGCGGCAACTTCGCGTACAACATGCTCGACCCGCACGCGCAGAAGTTTGGCTCCAGTGTGCCCATGATCGCGCAGTGGGACGATCACGAAGTGGCAGACAACTGGTTCCACGATCTCGTGTTGCAGAACGACCCGCGCTTCACGGAGAAGCGGGTGCGCGTGCTCGCGGAGCGGGCCAAGCAGGCGCTGTTCGAGTTCCTGCCCATTCGCCGGCATGCCGTGGAACGCGACCGCGTGTATCGGTCGTTCTCGTACGGGCCGCTGGTGGAGATCTTCGTCGTGGATCTCCGCAGCTACCGTGGCGCGAACTCGGGCAACAAGCAGACCGAGCTCACCCCCGCGTCGTCCATTCTGGGCGCTGACCAGTTCAAGTGGCTCGAGCAGGGACTCAAGAACAGCCGCGCGACGTGGAAGATCGTGGCCTGCGATATGCCCATCGGCCTCATCGTGCCCGATCGCATGCGCAACGGTGAGCGCAACTACGAAGCCGTCGCCAACGCCGACAACGGCGTCCCGCTGGGCCGCGAGCTCGAAATCGCGCAGCTCCTGCGCTCACTCAAGGCGGGCAACGTGCGCAACGTCGTCTGGCTGACCGCGGATGTGCACTACGCCGCGGCGCACCACTATGCGCCGGATCGCGCCGCGTTCACCGACTTCAACCCGTTCTGGGAGCTCGTGGCGGGCCCGATGCATTCCGGCACATTTGGCCCGAATCTGCTGGACGGCACGTTCGGCCCCGAGGTGCGCTTCGCGAGTCCTGCACCCAAGCCGAATCGCCCGCCCAGCGACGACATGCAGTTTTACGGCACGCTCGACATCGATCCGCGCACGCGGGCGCTGACGGCGGGGTTGTGGGACGTCACCGGCAAGCGTCTCTGGAGCACGGAGATGCCCGACGAAACGCGCGGCTAGTCCGCTAGGAGCGCGATGTAGCGCCCGCCAACAAGCGATCCGTCAGACCGGAGCCGCGCACCACCGATCGGTGGATCGCGGCTTCGATCATTGTGTCAGTACCGACGACGGTGACGGCGCGGCGCGCCCGTGTCACGGCGGTGTACAACAGCTCCCTGGTGAGCACGCGGCTGTCGGCATCGGGCAGCACGATAAGCACGTGGTCGAACTCCGATCCCTGCGACTTGTGCACGGTCATCGCCCACGCCGTCTCATGCATGGGCAGTTGCGCGGGTGCAAAGGAGCGTACACCGCCATCGGGTGCCGGGAAGTGCACCATGGGCATACCATCCGCGGCCAGACAGACCCCCACGTCGCCGTTGAAGAGCTGCGTGGCTGGATCATTCGCAGTGATCAGCACGGGCCGGTGATCGTACCAGCCGGCAATTGAGCGCCCCTGCCGCTGCAACCAGCTTTCGATCAGCGCGTTGAGCCCGGTCACTCCGGTGGGACCGTCACGCAATGCACACAGCACACGGAATCGCCCCAGCGTCGTCAACGCATCAGCCGGCGCTGTGGTCGTCAGGAACGCCTGCACCTGAGGTTCGATCGCGCGCAGCAGTTCCGCGGCGCTGCGATGTGGTTCCTGCCACGCCACATCGGTGAGCGAGGCGTCCTGCAAGGCAGCCATGGCTCCCGCCCCATCGCCCAAGCGTGCGGCGTCGGCCAGCCGGCCGATGCCCACCTGCTGACCGAAGCGCCAGGAGTAGGCCAGCCGCACCACCGAGCGTTCCAACGCAGTCCCCTGCGCTACCGGCGACTCTGCGGCACGCGTGACATCACCCAGCACAAAGCCGGTATCCACGCTCGCCAACTGATCGGGATCGCCCAACACAATGAGGCGTGCCGATGGCTTGAGAGCCGCGAACAGCGCGTCCATCATGAGTACGTCCACCATGCTGGCCTCGTCGACGATCACCACATCTTCCGCCAGCGGGCGGTGTGCCCCGTACCGGAACCGCTGTGTGGCCGGGTGATAGCCGAGCAGGCGATGCAAGGTGCGCCCTGACAGTTGCGGCAGCACCGGGTCGAGTTCGTGCAGTCCATCTCGCACGGCCGCCGTGCTCACCGCCTCGAGGAGCCGAGCCGCGGCACGACCCGTCGGCGCGGCTAGCGCGATGGTGAGCGTGGGGTCACGATCGAGCAGCAATGCCAACAGGCGCGCGGCCACCGTCGTCTTGCCCGTGCCCGGTCCACCGGTGACAAAGACCAGTGGCCACCGCAGCGCGGCCTCGGCGGCGCGTGCCTGCCAGTCCACCCTGCCTTCCTGCGGTGGGAACAGCGCGGCAAAGCGAGCGGATGGCGCAGCCGTCGCGCCACCTGAAGATGCCGTCATCAACCGCTGCATCGCACGCGCCAGCCGCGTTTCCGCGCGATGATAGCGTGTGAGATACAGGCGCGACCCATCAAGGGTCAGCGCGGACAGATGCAACGCGTCGGTGATGTCACCCGATACGCTCACACCGCTGTGGCGCAGCAGATGCTGCCACTCAGCGAGGTCGGGCCAGCGCACGACGCGGCGACCCAGCGTCACGCTCCGCCCCGCATACTCGGCAAGATCCACACAACTGTTGCCCGTAGTCCGTTCGGCACTCACCAGACGCGCCGTATCGGCAAGCAACACCATGGCCGGCGACGACACCGCGTCGGTGCCGCGCGCCAGCGCGGTGCGCATGACGTATTCGGCAAACACGTCGTCGAGCGGCGAAAGCTCCACGGGGGTTACGACGCTGTTCATGCCCGACCTCCCGCGGCGGGCGATACGCCATCCAGCACGTCACTCAACGCATGGATCAGCGCGGCAGCGGGTCGGTCGACATACCAGCCACTCGTGTCTGCGGCATCGCCAGCGAAGCCGCGCAGAAAGGCGTAGGCGGCTCCACCGATGTGCGTGTCGTAGGTGTAGCCGGGCACTCGCTGGCGCAGGTAGCGATGAGCGGCGACGAGATACAGATGGTATTGCAGCGTGTAGTGATGGCCATCCATCACCTCCTGCAACGCCAGTGTGTCGTACGCACCGGGCTCGAAGCCCAGCTGGTTGGACTTCCAGTCCACCACGTACCAACGACCGTGGTGCTCGAACAGCAGGTCGACGAAGCCGGTGAGATAGCCGTGCACCCGCGTGACGCCAAGCCGGAGAATCTGCTCCGCATAGCGCTCGCCATGCGCACCACCGTGACGCGCGAACACATCGGCCAACGCCTGTCGCGTCATCGCATGGTTGGCGGACGCCAGCGGGAGCAGGAACTGCCATTCCCGCAGCGTGTGGTGTGTCGGCACCTCGTGCAATGCAAACCCGAACGTTGCGATGGGCGCGCGCAACAACCGTTGCATCATGGAGCGCGTGGCCTGCGCCCGTGCCTCGAACTCTCCATCCTTCAACGGGAGCCGCGACAGGTGCTCCTGCACCAGTGGCCGAAGCTGCTCCTCTGCCCCATCGAATGGGGCGTGCTCGAGAATGGCGTGCAGTACGGTGCCCGGCTCGGCGCCTGCCGGAAAGGTCCGGAAGTCGCTCGCGTCGGGCATCAACAGCGGCACCGGAGCGCCA
>NZ_DASWXE010000196.1:0-43126 GCF_036405635.1 Gemmatimonas sp.
TGAACGCGCGTGTCGTACCTGAACCGCCTCCTTCGTTTCCGCGAAGATCGATGATGAGCAGCGGCCGAACACGAATGGCATCGGCATGCGCGCCGACCAGACTGTCGATCCGTCGTGTGTACTGTGGATCGTGGGAAGGAATGGAGAACACCACCGATCGCTCTCGCACGACCACGGTGGGTTTGTGGGCGTCGACCGTGTCCAGCATGCCGATCCGGGCGCTGTCACTCGGATAGGCACGGCCCCAGATACCGGGAGACAGGCGAAGCAAATCACCACGATGCAGCGTGGCGTTCAGTTGCATTTCGGCGAACCCCTTGGTGCGGAGCCGTATCGCATACCGATCGGCTGCGGTGCGTTGGATGTCCGCTCGGACTGTCCCCACTGGCCAGCTGCTGGTGTCGGTCGCCAATACGACAGCCGCAAAGTGCCCGCCTGGGCGGCTAGGATCGGGAACAACGCCCAGTCGAAGAGCACCATCGTACCACACGCCTTCGATCGGATCGCGAGCCGCACCCCGAGCCATGGCGGTCCGAATGCCCGCCTCCGTCACCTCAATGCGGCGCAGCCCGGCCGCCGCGATACGCGCCGTGGCGGTATCCACAACCTGGCTTTGCAGAACGAACAGATGCGGATCCGCGTACCACTGCGTGTAGGTGTTCAGCAGCGGGTAGCAATCCTCGAGGCGGACGGTGTCCGCGCGTCCTCGCAGTGATTCGAGCATCGCGTGATGGGCTTGTGCGCGGGGGCCGGTCACCTCGAGTAGATGACCGGCATAGTTTCTCCGCACCTTCGCGTCGAGCGAATCGAGAGACTGTCGGCAAGTTGGCGCCTGTGCATAGGGCGTTGCGTCCGCACGGAAGCCCACATTCGCGACGGCAATCGGCAGCAAGGCGGCGGCGACAGCAATAGGGAAAGCAGTCGGCATCGTTCGATATTCGGAGGGAGGGGGGCACCTTCATTTCCGTACGCCCACTACGGATGTCGGTTTCTCCGCTGCTTCCGACTGTCCCATTCTCTTTCTGGACACCGGTTCGCAATGGGATCGCGACTGGGTCGCTATTGGATCGCGGCCGGGAGCGCGACGCGCATCACCTCGATGAAGCGGCGGAGGCGGGCGGGATAGAAGCGGGCCCTGGGATACACGAGGTGCACAGGCAGTGGATCTCCGTGCCAGTCTGGAGCGACATGCACCAAGCGGCCCGCGGCGAGGTCATCGGCGACAAGCCATGATGATGCCATGCCGATACCAAGCCCCTGCTGCACGGCACTTCGCATAGCGTAGAGGCTGTCTGTACTCATGCGGGGAGCAATGCCGAGCTCTAGGCGTTCGCCGCGGTCATTGTGCACCAGCGTGATGCTTTGTCGGTAGAACGTGCGCAGGGCGATCCAGGGCAGTTCCTCGAGTGCTGACGGGTGGGTCGGGGCCGCTCGATTGTCGAACAACGATGGTGCGCCAATGACAATCCGGGGGACCTCGCCCACACGAATGGCCCGCACACTGCGATCCGCATTCGAGCCCACCAGAATGGCACAGTCGATGCCATCGGCGATGAAGTTGGGCAAGGTGTCATGCAGCAACCACTCCACGGACACGCGAGGATAGCGGCGCAAATACTCGACCAGTGGCGTGATCAGTTGATGCTGGCCAAACGCATGCGGTACCACGACTCGCAATGTGCCCTCGGGCTGATCCCGGTCTCCCCGCATCTCCGCTTCGAACGCATCGAGATTGGCGAGCAGTGCCTTGGCGCGCTCATAGCATCGTTCGCCGTCTTCGGTGAGCCGCATGGAGTGCGTGGTGCGATGAACCAGTGGGACACCCAATGCGCGTTCGAGCGCCTGGAGCCGACGACTGACGGTGGGTTGCGTGGTACCCAGTAGCGTCGCCGCGGCCGACAGGTTGCCGGCCTCGACGATGCGAAGAAACGTGCGCAGCAGGGGAATCCGATCAGCTGCTCCCGGCTCGGTGGCAACAGGCTCTGTCATGCGCATAACGTATGACAGATGTGCAGAATGGTCCACTACAGCGCCTCCTCGGCGTATGACATACTCCGGCTGTGAATACATCCCGTACAACCGGACTCTCCGGTCCGATGGTTCTGCTGCTCGCCGCTGGCGCGGGCTTGTCTGTGGCGGCGCTCTATTACTGCCAGCCGATGCTGGGCGCCGTGGCTTTTGATCTCGGCACGTCGGCGCGATCGATCGGTCTCGTCCCGATGATGACCCAGCTTGGATATGCGGCAGGCATTCTGCTGTTGGCGCCGCTTGGTGATCGCATCGATCGCCGACAACTGATCCTCATCAAGAGTGTCGTGCTGGCCACCGCGCTGATGGTCGCCGGCAACTCGTACAGCATCGCGCCGCTGCTCGCGGCGAGCCTGGTCATCGGCCTGTCCGCCACACTCGCGCAGGACATCCTGCCTGCCACGGCTACGCTGGCGCCGGAATCGCATCGAGGGCGCATCGTTGGCATGGTCATGACAGGATTGTTGCTGGGGATTCTCCTGTCGCGGGTGATCAGCGGTGTCGTGGCCGAACAATTTGGATGGCGTGTCATGTTCATGGCGGCTGCGGCAAGCATCGCGCTGCTGGGCATGGCGATGTATCGCAGCCTGCCGGCGTTCGCGGTCACCACGCAGCTCGACTACCTCTCGTTGTTGCGCTCGCTCGGAGCGCTGGCCCGGCGGCATGCCCCACTTCGGCAGGCCGCCCTGGCTCAGGGGTTGCTGTCGGTGGGATTCAGCGCGTTCTGGTCCACGCTCGCGGTGATGCTGCATGCTGCTCCGTTCCATTTGGGAAGTGCAGCCGCAGGGGCGTTCGGATTGGCTGGTGCCGTGGGTGCGCTGGCCGCACCGATCGCTGGACGCGTCGCTGATCGTCGTGGCCCGGAGCACATGACACGCGTGGGAGCGGCGATGGCGGTGATCGGCTTTGCGCTGATGGCGGCCATGCCCGTGCTGAGTATCGGAGCGCAGCTGGTGCTGCTGGGTGTGAGTGCCGTCCTGTTCGATCTCGGTGTGCAGAGCACACTCGTGTCGCACCAGACTCTGGTGTACAGCCTCGAACCCGAGGCACGGAGTCGGCTCAATGCGGTGCTCATCACCGGCATGTTTGTCGGAATGGCACTCGGTGCCGCGCTTGGCAGCGTCCTGTTTTCGCAGTGGGGGTGGCAGGCGGTTACGGCTTTGGCGACCACAACATCCGTGATGGCGTTGCTGGTCCGCCTGGGGAGATCCCGCTTCTAACGTTTCCCGGGGCGCCGTCGTACACTTGGGATCAGTGCACCGCCCCTGAACCCCACGCCCCGGTCACCATGTACAACCGCCGCGAGTTCCTCGGCACAGGGCTTGCCGCCCTAGGCGCCGCCTCTGCCGCCACGCTCGCCCCCGGGCTGCTGCGCGCGGCTCCCCTCTGGACACCGGCACCCAAGAAGATCCTCATCCTCGGCGGTACGGGCTTCGTCGGCCCGCACAACGTGCGCGAGGCGCTGAAGCGTGGTCATCAGGTGACCATTTTCAACCGCGGCCGCAGCGGGAAGGGTATGTTCGGCAAGGACGTGGAGGAGTTGGCCGGCGACCGCGCCAGCGACCTCAGCGCGCTCAAGGGCCGGAAGTGGGACGCGGTCATCGATGAGTCGGCCTCGCTCTCCAGCGCACCGGAGTGGGTGAAGCTGTCCACCGAGGTGCTGCGCGACTCCGTCGACCAGTACCTGTTCATCTCCACGCGCTCGGTCTACTACGACCTGAGCTCGGTGCCGATGAACAGCAACGCGCCCGTGCTGACACTCGAGAATTCGCCCATTGAAGCGGGCAAGCCCCTCACCTACGGGCACGCCAAGGCCTACGCCGAGAAGGCGGCTCATGCGGCCATGCCGGGACGGGTGACCGTGGTGCGCCCGGGGCTCATTGTGGGACCCGAGGACGATACCGATCGCTTCACGTACTGGCCGGTGCGCGTCGCGCGCGGCGGCGAGATGATCGCGCCGGGTGATGGTACTGACCATGTGCAGATCATCGACGTGCGGGATCTCATGAAGTTCTGCGTCACGTTGTGCGAGAACCGCACGTTTGGTGTGTACAACGGCGTCGGACCGCAGGGCGGCATGCCGTTCAAGGAATTCCTGTCGCGTGTGCAGAAGGGCGTGGGCGGCAACCCCACCTACACGTGGGTGGATGCCGACTTCCTGCGCGAGCAGGGCCATGCGCCGTATGGCCGCGAGCTGCCGGTCTTTCAGGTGATGAAGGGGCGCACCGCGGGTTTTGCGCGCTTCGACCTCACGCCAGAGCTCAAGGCCGGCCTGACCGTGCGTCCGATGGAAGATACCGCCCGCGACACGCTCGCCTGGTGGAAGACCTTGCCTGCCGATCGACAGGCCGCTCCGAAGACCGGATTCTCGCCGGCGCGCGAGGCGGAGCTGCTGGCGATGTGGAAGGCGCGCAAGCCCAAGTGATCTCTTCAGGCCAGCTCATGAACATCCGCACATACACGCCCCGTCTCCTCGTGCTTGGTTCGCTGCTCGTGCTTGGTGCCTGCGCATCGGGTACGACCGCGGCCAAGCGGCCGCTCACCCCTGCGCAGATGGCGGCGCTCGATGGCGGCATTCCGCCGTATACCGCTGCCGATGTGTCGTTCATGCAGGGCATGATCGGGCACCACGCGCAGGCCGTGACCATGTCGTCGTTCGCCGAAGCGAATGGGGCCAGCTCGGAGGTGAAGGTGCTGGCTGGTCGTATCTCGGTGGCGCAAACCGACGAGATCGCGTTCATGCAGTCCTGGCTACGCACCCGCAAGAAGGAGGTGCCGTCAGGCAACATGGAGCAGATGGCGCACGCCCATCATGCCGGCATGGATATGTCGGCTGCGCAGACCGGTGCGGCCGCGACCATGATGCCGGGCATGCTCACACCCGCGCAGATGGACACGCTCAAGGTCGCAAAGGGCGGTGCCTTCGATTGGTACTTCCTGACATTCATGATCCAGCACCATCGCGGTGCGATCAGCATGGTCGACGAACTCATGTCGGCCAAGGGATCGGCCAATGATGATGACGTCTTCAAGTTCGTGTCCGATGTGGTCGCCGATCAGAGCACCGAGATCGACCGCATGGAGCTGATGCTCCGTACGCGCCCCAAGCCCTGATGCACTTTCGGTCCCCTTCCACGTCACCCTCCACGTCACCGCCCCCGATGCGAACTCCGTTTCGATCCCTGCTGCGCAGCATCCCGCTGCTGACGGTCAGTGCCACTGCGGCACAGGTGGCCCTGTCGTCCGACGCGCACGCGCAGCCGTCGCCCGATCCCCGTGTTGGTCTCAAGGCGGGGTGGTTCGATGCTGGTACGGCCGAATGGAACATGAAGCTCGTGTCCACGACCAAGCCGTCCGAGTCGTTCCTCAACATGAGCACGCCCGGTGATGCGCGGCTCAAGAACTCCGACCTGGCGTTCAACGGCAACCTGGTCTTCCAGGGCAACTACAGCGGCTGGCAGGTGTGGGACATCGCCAACCCGAGCAAGCCGAAGTTGCGCACGGCGTTTGTCTGCCCCGGCTCGCAGTCCGACGTCACGGTGTATGGCAACCTGCTGTTCGTGTCGGCGGAAGCGGTGGCCGGTCGTGTCGACTGTGGCCTCGAGGGCGTCGAAGCGGAGGTCAGCAAGGATCGCGCGCGTGGCATCCGCATCTTCGACATCAGTAATGTCGCGAAGCCGAAGTCGGTAGCGATGGTGCAGACCTGCCGCGGTTCGCACACCAACACGCTGGTGACGGATCCGAAGGATTCGGAGAATGTCTACATCTACGTGTCTGGTTCCGCGGGTGTCCGTTCGAGCGAAGAGCTGGCCGGATGCTCGGCGCTCGCGCCGGACGTCGATCCGAACAGCGCGCTGTTCCGCATCGAAGTGATCAAGGTGCCGCTCAAGAATCCCGCGGCGGCCGCGATCGTCAGCTCGCCGCGCATCTTCGAAGGCCTGGGTGAAGCGGTGCGTCATGGTGATGCCCCCGGCGATCGCCGGGAGCGTCCGGCGGGTTCACCCGCGCGCCCGTCGGTGGCAGGGCGCGGACCGACGCAGTGCCACGACATCACCACCTATCCGGCCGTGGGTCTCGCCGGTGGCGCGTGCAGTGGCTACGGCATTCTGCTCGACATCAGCGACGTCAAGAACCCCAAGCGTCTCTACGCCGCAGCGGACACCAACATGTCGGCCTGGCACTCGGCCACGTTCAGCAACGACGGCAGCAAGGTGCTGTTCTCCGACGAATGGGGCGGCGGCACGGCGCCGCGCTGCCGCGCGACGGACAAGAAGGAGTGGGGCGCTGATGCGATCTTCGTGCGCAACGGCGACAAGCTCGACTTCAAGAGCTACTTCAAGCTGCCCGCCGCGCAGAGCAGCCAGGAGAATTGCGTGTCGCACAACGGCTCGCTGATCCCGATTCCCGGCCGCGAAGTCATGGTGCAGTCATGGTATCAGGGCGGTGTGAACGTGTTCGACTGGACCGATCCCAATCACGCGTTCGAGATTGCGTTCTTCGATCGGGGCCCGATGAATGGCAGCGAACTGGTGAGCGCCGGTCACTGGTCGGCCTACTGGTACAACGGCCACATCTACGGCTCGGAAATCGCGCGTGGTCTCGATGTGTGGGAGCTTCTGCCGAGCGAGCACATTTCCAAGAACGAACTCGAAGCGGCGAAGCTGGTGAAGTTCGGTCACTTCAATCCGCAGGAACAGCCGCAGTTGGTCTGGCCGGCTGCTTTTGTCGTGGCGCGTTCCTACACCGACCAGATGGCGCGTAACACGGCGGTGCAGAAGCCGTGGCTGAGTGGCGTCGTGGCGCAGCTCGATGCCGCTGAGAAGGCCAAGGGTGCCGCGCGTGCTACGGCGCTCAACAAGCTGGCCGCACAGCTCGATCAGGATGCTGGCGGCAGCCCGGAGTCTGCCCGCGTGAAGGCGCTGAGCGCAGTGGTGAAGGATCTGGCGAAGTAGTCGCTGCGAGACCTGCACAAACACAAAGGGCGGCGTGGTCGTGATGACCACGCCGCCCTTTGTTCATGCCTACGGCAGTCCGGTCAGTTGCCGGCGACGTTCACGCAGCCACGGGGCAGGGCCGAGGTGCGCTGGTTGCATTCATCGATGGGAATCGGAACCAACGGGAACACCCGATGCGTGGCCAACTGCTTGCGCAGTTCACCAAGCCGGTTGTACCGACGCGAGTCCACCCAGCGATGGCCGTACTCGAAGAACAGTGAGTAGCGGCGGTCGTACAGCAGCTCGGTGATCAGGTCGCCGGCAAAGTCGTTGGCCAGTGCCGGTAGCCCACCCGAGTTCGTGCGCACGAAGTTGAGGTCCGTGATCGCTGCGGCACGATTGCCAAGGCCGATGTTGGCTTCGGCGCGAATGAGAATGAGCTCCTCATTGCGGATGATCGGCAGCGGCGTGACGTTGGTGGGGTACACCGTGGGCCGCACGTTCGAACTGATGCCTTGCGTGGCAAGATTGACCGTGCCTACCACCGCCTTGGAGGTGGCTCGCAGGTCTCGTGAACCATCCGCACGCGTACGCGCCTCCGTGAGGAACTCCGGGACCGCCACCAACGCGCGGGGCGTCGGGTCGAATAGCGGATTCACGGCGTCACCTGACGCCGTGCTGTACACGTGGTAGACACCCGTGTTCAGCGAAGCGGCTGTGCCGGACGCCGTGCTGATGAACGACTCGTTCACCGCGCTCAACGCATCCGCCCAGCGACCGCGATAGGTCTCCATGCGTGCCTTGAACGCGCGATTGACGCGTACGAAGGTGGCCGGCGTGTTGAATCCCGCGAAGCCTGTCGTCAACGTGAACGGGAATGCGGTGCCACCTGCGGCAAGGTCCGTGCGGGCTTCGTCGAAGAGTGCCGCCGTCTTCGTGTAGGCCTCATCACGGGTGATGAATGCGCCCTGCTGCGCGGCGTCCTTCGGCACATCGAACACGAGGCCGAACGTGTCACGGACGCGCAGCTGGTTGACGTACTCCTGGGCAATGAAGGTCTTCACGAAGCCCTTCACCGCGCTGCGCTGCGCGGCGTTGTAGTCCGGCACGCGATCCACCACGTCGAGAATCGTGTACGCCGTGCGCAGGTTGCGGTACGAGTTGGTCCACCCCACGTCCACGCCGAAGCCACCAGGCTCCAGCGGTCCGATGAGCAGTGCCAGCACGTTGCGCGGCTCGGCGCCGTCGAGGTTCATGATCTCGCGGCCGAATACGCCCAGTGTGCTGGCCCAGGTGCCGGCGCCGGCACGCGATCCAGCCAGCACACCCGCGACGGCGGTGTTCACCGTACCGGCATCAGGCGAGCCTTCGAGTTGCGAGGTGTTGGGACTGTTGAAATTCGCGATGTCCGCCGCGTTGCACGCCACGACGGAGGCACAGACGGCGGCGAGCAACAGCGCGCGCGTCCGGCGATTGCGGATGGCGGTCATGGTCAGAAGTCCACGCTGAAGTTGAGCCAGAAGCTGCGGCTTGCCGGATACGCCGCGAGCTCGCGGTTACGCTGAATGGCATCGGGAACGCCACCCTGTCCGAAGTTCTGCGCCTCTGGATCGCCACCGCGGAACTTGGTCCACCAGTACAGATTGCGGCCGCTGAACGACAGCTTGGCACCACTGGCGCCTGACCACACCGAGGTTGTCCAACTCTGCGGCAGATCCCAGGTCAGCGTGACTTCGCGCAGCTTCACGTACGACGTGGGTTGGTAGTAGATGCGCGTCACCTGCAGGTAGCTGGTGCGACGCACTTCGCCCACTTTGCGGCCCGACGCGTCGAGATCGTCGTAGTCTCGCGAGTTCTGGCCGAGGTCGTAGTGGCGCCACGTACCGTTGGCGAGCATGCCGCCCTTCTGCTGGTCCACCAGCGCGTAGAGAGAGAGTGCTTTGAAGCGCACTTCATTGCCCCAGCCGGCGGTCCACAGCGGGTTACCGTCGCCCATGACCGTCGGTACCACCACGCGTCCGCCAGCCTGCGGCAACGTGTCATTACCGATGAGTTGCGTGGCCGACTTGCCCTCTTCGATGCGGATGGCACCCACCTGCGGTGTGCCAAGCAGGAACGTGGGCACCGGCAGCTTGGTCACCTTCGAACGGTTCGTGCCCCAGTTCAGGCGCGAGGTCCAGCCCCAGGTCGGCGTCTGCACCGGGAACGCGTTGATCGACACTTCCGCGCCCGTCACCTGCATCTCGGCGCCGTTCGACGTTTCGCTGCTGAAGCCGGACGTCGGCGCGAGCGTGCGCGTGATCAGCAGGTCAGAAATGTTGCGACGGAAGCCGGTGACGGCGAAGGTCGCGCGGTTGCGTAACAGGTTGAGATCGGCGCCAAGCTCGAATTCGCGCTGACGCTCGGGTCGCAGGTCGGACGCTGCACGCACCGTGCCCACGCGGAACGCACCGATGCCACCCACACTCGACAAGTCGAGATTGGTGAACTTCTGTCCGTAGAGCGGCTGGTTGCCCGTTTCACCGTACGCCACGCGCAGCTTGGCTTCGTCCACCACGCCGGGCATGAGATTGGGGAACCGGTACGAGCTGGCCGCCTTGGGGAAGAGGAAGAACTTGGCCGGATCGCCGTTGTTGCTGGAGCGATCGGCGCGGGCGCCGACCGTGAGCAGCAGCTTGTCGCGCCACAGCGCTTCTGACTGAACGAACACGCCAAAGTCTTCCACGCGCAGGCGCGATTCATCGACGTCGCGGACCGTGCCGGAGGTGACCACTTCGAGGCCGCCCAGCAGGTTTTGCGCAGAGGCGCGCGTCTGGTTGAAGTCACGCTCTTCGAACTGCGTACCCACCTGCGACGTGACCTTGAGCGAGGAGCCCATGTTCCAGCCGTGCACCACGTTCAGGTTCAGGTTGCGCTGGACGTTGGTGGTCTTGGAGTTCGCGCTGGTGCCGGGCAGTCCATCCACCGGCTCGAACTGCAGCGTCGGTGGCGAGTAGATCAGGTTCGTCTGGTTGAGCAGGTCCACGCCGCCAAACGCGATGAACTGCAGCGTGTGATTGTTGCCGGTCAGCAGGTCGGCCGTGAGTCGCGACGTGGTGATGTTGCGCCACACGTTCTCGCCATTCTGGAACTGGTCGATCGTCTGCAGCGGGTTCGACGGATAGAACAGGTTCACCGGCCACGAACCGTCGGCGTTCTGGCGGAGATCCAGGAAGCTCGGAATCTTGGTCAGCGCGTAGGCGATGGAGTTGCCGGCGTTGTCGTTGCCGAACAGGCCACGATCGCTGGCATTGTTGAGCACCTCATTGCCCACCTGCAGGTTGATGCGCGAGGAGATGCGCTGATCGAGGTTGACACGCACGTTCGTCTTGCGAGCGAACGTGTTGGCCACGATGCCCTCTTCGTTGCGCCGGCTGGCCGACACGAAGTAGCGCGTATCGTCGCTGCCACCACTCACACTGAGCGAAAGATCGGAGTTGAGGGGCTTGTTGCCGTAGGCCAACGACTCGTAGTCGAGCTGACGATTGGGGTCGTAGAACGGCGTGATACCGGCGCCGAAGACCGCGACCGCGTCCGAGAGCGACTGGAAGTGCCGTGAGCCGTTGCGGTAGGCAAGCTCTGACGTACCCCCACCCATGCGCAGCGAGAAACGCGGCTTGCCTGCTTTGCCGCGCTTGGTGGTGATGATGATGACGCCCCCCGACGCCTTTGAGCCGTAGATGGCCGCCGCCGCCGATCCCTTCAGCACGTCGACATTCTCGATGTCGTTGGGATTGAGGTCGGCGATACGATTCACCGGCGCCTCCTGGTTGCCCACCGAGATGCCGGTGCCCGACGCGCGGGTCACCTTGTTGGTGCCGGATCCAATGGACACGTCGGTCACGATGACACCGTCGATCACGTACAGCGGCTGCGCCGATCCGAGAATCGAGGAGATGCCGCGGATGCGGATCCGATTGCCGCCACCCGGAGCGCCGGTGGATTGCGCGATTTGCGCACCGGCGATCTTGCCTTGCATGGCGTTTTCGATGGACTGCGCCGACACCTTGTTCATATCGGCGCCGCTCACACTGGCCACGTCGTTGGCGAGATTGCGGCGTGAGATGCCCGTGGCCTGACCCGTCACCACGACCTGGTCGAGGTTGAGCACGTCCTTCTTGAGCACGATCTCCAGCGTGTTGTTGGTCGGGCTCACCGTGATGCGGGTCATCGGGTAGCCGAGCCGACGCACCACGAGCACCACCTCGCCTGTGGACACGCCAACGATGGTGAACCGACCATCTTCGCGTGTGAGGGCGCCGAGGTTGGTGCCTTGGACCTGCAACTGTGCGGCCGTGATCGGCGCGCGCGATCCCTCTTCGAGCACCTGGCCCGAGATCGTGCGCGTTTGCGCGAGTAGTGTGCTGGCGGACAGCACGAGCGCACTGAGCGCTGCGGCTGTGGCCAGTAAGGCCCGCCTGGTGAATACGCCTGTCATGACAAAGGCTCCTGCTTGTGGAGGGAAACGTGGGGGCGGAGCAGGGGACGTGCGGTTACGGCATGACGGTGAGCGACAGGTGCGACGCGCGCGCCGCCGTGCGGTAGATGGTCATCGTGGCGGATTGGAAATCGGAATCCTTGGCCTTGTAGATGTTGGGAAGGAAACGCTGTGGATTGCGGTCGACGGCGGGATACCAGGAGCTCTGCACGTGCACGACGATGCGATGGCCCTTCTTGAACGTGTGCATCACGTCATCGAGCGGCACGCGGATGGTGTCCGCGACATTGGCCACGAGCGGAATGCTGCGGGTGTAGCCTTTGCGCCAGCGAGCCCGGGCCACACCCGGACGTACCAGACGCTCATAGGCGTCGAGGCGCGGACCACCCTCGAATTCGGGGGCGGCGTCATTGGGATACTGGTCAATCAACTTCACCACGAAGTCGGCGTCGGTGCCGGTGCTCGCGACATGCAGCAGAGCCGAGAGCGGACCGGCCACGGTGAGATCTTCCGTCAGGACTTCCGACCGGTACACCAGCACATCGGGACGTCGCGACGCGAAGCGCTGGTCTTCGGTGGGGTACTGCGCGTTGAAGCCAAAGGTGGTGCCCATCGTGTACGGCACCGGCTTGGCCGGATCACTCACGTAGCGATCGGCGCCTGCCGCTGCGGCCGCGGTCGGCGCATCGAACGCGACACGTCCCTGCTCACGCAGGTACAGCGTGCGCTGGCGGGCCTGCTTGGGCGGCCACGCCTCGAATCGCTTCCACTGATTGGTGCCAGCCTCGAACATCAGCGCTCCGCCGAACTGGAAGTTGCCGCAGTCGTCCTTGAGGAGACAGCGGAACGCGGGCATACCGATGGAATCGCGGAAGAACTTCCCGGTGGGGCTGCCGTTGGTGAACGCACCGAAGGTCGGGAAGTCGGCGCGGTTCCAGCCACCATGCGACCAGGGACCCACCACGAACATCTGCTTGGTGCTGCGGCTGTCCGCCTGCATGCTCTCATTGAGACGCAGCATGCCGTACGGATCTTCCACATCGTACCAGCCACCAACCAGCAGTACGGCCGGTGTGATGTTCTTGGCGTGCTTCCAGATGGCGCGCGCCTGCCAGAACGCGTCGTAGTCGGGATGCGCGGCGATGGAGTCCCAGAAGGCGACGCGTCCCTGCATCGGGCCCGGGCCGTACTTGGACAGCGCGCCCATGCCGAGGTGCCACGCATAGCCGTCCGTGGTGCCGGACGCCGGACCAGCCGGGTACTGCGTGATCAGGCCGTTGCGTGGCTGGTCGAAGTTGCGCATGAAGTTGTACGTCTGCGACAACTTGAAGAGGCCATTCATGTGGCGGTCGTCGCCCATCCACCAGTCGACCATCGGCGCCGACGGATAGGCGAACTTGTGCGCGGGGTGTGCGTCGATCATGCCGGCGGTCACGAAGAAGCCGGGTGCCGAGTTGCCCCACGTACCCACACGCCCATTGTGGTGACGGACATTCTTGAGGATCCATTCGATCGTGTCGTACGTATCGGTGGATTCATCGACGTCGCCACTCTTGCGATTCGGCCCGCGATTCGGCGTCATGAACTGGTGATAGCCTTCGCTCATGTAGCGGCCGCGCACGTCCTGGTTCACGAAGATCCAGCCTTCCTTGTCGATATCGGGGAAGGGGCCAAGCTGTGCGGGATACGCTGCGGCGCCGTACGGGGCCACGCTGTACGGCGTGCGCATGAGGAGGATGGGCACCGTCTTGCTGCTGTCACGCGGCACATAAATCGCCGTGAAGAGCTTCGTGCCGTCGCGCATGGGGATGCTGACTTCACGCTTGACGTACTGCGCCGTCACGCGGGCGACACCAGACTGGTCCGGTGCCGGTCGGGCGTTCTGTGCGCGGGCGGTTGTGGTCGCCGTGGCCAGCAGCAGGGCCAGCCCGGCCATGCGCACACGAGGGTCGAACATGTTCACTCCAGGGAGAGGAGAAGACCTGCGTTGTCAGGCGAACGTGAGATAGGACAGTGAAACCCAGCGCGATTCCTGCCCGATGCGGCACCAGCCATCACGGCGTTCGTGGACAAACACTTCCTGCGCGCGTGACAACGCGGCGAGTTTGTCGAACTGCGTGCCTGGACCGTTTCGGACGTTGAGCACATCGGAATTGACGGTCGCCCGCTCCACCAGCTGGACGTACCGTGCACTGACCCATTCATCATTCGCGGCCGAAAGGCGAAACCATCCGTCGCGTTCGTCGTGGATACGCAGGATCGCGCCCGCCAATACGACATTACGGCGCGCGGCGTTGGCCGCAGGCGCCGAGCGTACATTCAGCGTGTCGGCTTTCACCACGCCATAGCGGACCGTCGTAGGGAGTGGAGCTGATACCACACCGCCAAGCGTCTGCCGTACCAGAGGAAGAAAGCCCTGCTCGGCGTGCCCCACCTTGTTGCCGCCAAAGAACGCGGTGCCCGGACAGGTCTTGGTCGTGCCCGCGCCGTTCGTGCGCGCACCGGTGTCGAGATCGAACCAGTGATGATAGACCACCCGGTCGCTGTTCACCGGTATGGCGAATCGCCGGCAGATACTGGCCGTCATGCCCACGATCGTGGCGCGGTGCGCCGCCGACATGGTGTCGCCACCCGTGTCGAAATTGCCGATGTGTTCGATGCAGATCGCATGGGCGTTCTGCCCCTTGATGCACGCCGGCACCTGCTCCAGCGAGCGACCGGTCATGATGGTGCCGTCGGGAAAGCTCGTGAAGTGCTGGCCGATATCAGCCCAGCCGTTGTTGGTGACGTGATGGCGCTTCATGCCGAGCTGCAGGTCGAAATGATTCGAGCCGTTGAACTGGCGGTAGCCCGGCGACCAGGTGTGGTGCTGCTGCAGGGTGAGCACGGTGCGCCCCACGCGCTGCTGTACGATCCACTGCTCGAATTCCTGAAGGGTGAGCAGCGTGAAGCCGTGACGAGTCTGCAAGGGAAGGTCGGTGTCGAAGCTGATGGCCAAGTGCGCCCGGCTGACGAGCCGTGCGATATCGCCATCTTGCTGCACAAGTGGCACACCTGTCCAGCAACCGACCGCAACCTCCCCGTTCGTGGTCGAGCTCGCCGCTCAGGGCGGCCGTCCCCGGGGAGCTCGTTCGTCCCTTTTCACTCACACGGCTGTGTCCACGCCTGGCCATTGCCGGGGCCTCATCCGTGTCGGCGGAGAGATCGGACGTCGATCACCGCACGTGCATGTGCAGGCTGCCATCATTCCCTGATGACACGAATGCCTGCTTCTCCGACTCGCGGTGAACGATCGCCCGCCCGGATGGTGATCGCGCTGACGACTGTGCTGGCCACGATGCTGGCCACTTCCTGCGGCGGTGGTGGGGGCGCCACGACCGCTCCACCCCCGACCAACACCTGCCGCACCGAGCCGCCGGCCGCGCAGGCGACCTACTACGCGCCCGCCCGGCAGCGCTGCGACGCGGCGCTCCTCACCGCCGTGCAGCAACTCGTGCGTGGGCAGCGGGTCCTCGGCTACACCACCGCGCGTGACTCATTGTACGCATTTGTGGATCGTGGCACCCGCCCCTGGATCATCGATCTCTACACCGGCCGACAGGCCGTCGGTGTCACCACTCGCGCCACGGCCGCGCAGAATGGCATCAACACCGAACACACCTGGCCACGCAGTCGCGGCGCCGAGGTCGACCCCGCGCTCAGCGACTTGCACCATCTCTTCAGCTCCGACTCGGCCGCCAACGAACGACGGTCCAACTATCCGTTCGGGTTGGTCCGCGGCACGGTGCTCTGGACCGGTCCCGCATCGGGGAGCGGCGAGGTGAGTCGACTGGGATATGCGACCGGCAACAGCGGACAGATCGTATTCGAACCGCGGGCCAGCGTGCGCGGCGATATCGCCCGTGCCCTGCTGTATTTCTACATCCGCTATGGCACCGATCGGCCGAGCGGATTCAACCTGCTCAACTTTGCGCAGGAGCGCGATCTGCTCATCGCATGGGCGCGTGAAGACGCCGTGGACGTCTGGGAGCGCGGGCGCAATGACGCGGTGCAACGCGCGCAGGGAAATCGGAACCCGTTCATCGACTGGCCGGAACTGCTCGACTTACTGCCAGCGTTGCCGCTCACCTGACGGCACGATAGGCGACACAAAACAAAAGGCGGAGCGCCA
Source organism: Gemmatimonas sp. (assembly GCF_036405635.1). Classification (GTDB taxonomy): domain Bacteria; phylum Gemmatimonadota; class Gemmatimonadetes; order Gemmatimonadales; family Gemmatimonadaceae; genus Gemmatimonas. The sequence continues at coordinate 15,611 of NZ_DASWXE010000196.1, forward strand.
TACCTTCTGGCGCCCCGCCTTCCTTGTGCCGCGACGCTCAGGTCAGAGCGTGTAGCGGATGCCCACCTGCATGCTGAACTGCAACAGCAGGTTCGTGCCCAACGGCGTCTTGTCGCCGAAGAAGTCCGTCAGGTTATAGCGGATCGACTGGCCCGTGGCGTCGTAGGATACCGGCACCATCAGGTTGCGGCGCGCCGCAGACACCGACTGGTAGCGGCCCCAGTTCGAGTTCAGACCATTCAGCACGTTGAAGAAGTCGATCGACAGTTCGGCGTGCTGGCCGGCTCGCGTCGGGATGCGATTGCGCAGCGACAGATCGAGACGGTTGAACCACGGCTGGCGGCAGGTGTTACGCGGGATGATCTGACCCACGTAGTCGCCCACGCACTTATTCTCGTTCAGATAGCCGCGGTAGATCTCGCGCTGTGCCGCCACGTACTCGGCCTGCGCTGCCGAACCCGTCACGTTGGTCGGAATGGCCACCGGGAAGTTCTCGGGCGCAAAGATGAACGGACGGTCGTTGAAGGTCAGTCCGTCGCCGTTCAGGTCGCCACCCTGTTCCGGGCCCCACGGCGTGCCGCTCTGCATGCGGAAGATACCGCTCAGGCGGAAGCCGAGCGGCAACTTCGTGAAGCCGGAGAGGATGACCGTGTGGTTGCGCACGAAGCCCGACGGGCCCCACGCCTTGTCCGTCGCGCCGATGCCGCCGATGTCGTTCGGGCCTGCGGCGCCAACGCGCGTCTCGCTCCAGCCCGCAAACGACGTGCAGCAGGAGAACGAACCGTTGTCATCGGCCGTGGTCCACGTGTACGAGGCCCTGATGGACGATTCCTGCGCGAAGCGATGGTCGAGATTGAACGTCAGCGACTGCGATCGCGAGCGACCGTCGTAGTAGTTCTGGAACAGGTTGCCGAAGTCGGTGTTGAGCAGGCGCTCATTGCCAGCGGCCGCATTCGGACGGAACGCCGTGGCCGGCACATAGACTTGACGGTCACCTTCGTTGGCCAGCGAGAACAGCGGGGCGCGCAGGTTGGTGTTGCGCACCGTGTACAGCTTGGTAGTGAACGCGTACAGGTAGTCGGCCGAGATGCGGGTCTTGCGACCAAGTTCACGCTCGTAGCCCACATTGCCGCGATAGGTCTCCGGGATCTCGAAGCCCTGGGTCCAGAACGAGTATTCCGGAATACCACCGATGCCCGCTGCGCCCGCGCAGTTGAACGGATTGTTGTCGCCGTTCGCCGCCCAGTCACGGTAGCCCGTCACCGACGGCGGGGCATTGGCATCACCGTCTGCTGCGCTGCCAGTGCACGCCAGATTCTGCAACGGCACGTCGGTGATACCCACGTTCGAACCCAGCACGGCCGGCAGGCGACCGTAGAACAGGCCACCACCCGCGCGCCACACTTCGCTCGCGTCGCCCTTGCGGTCCCATGCCAGTGCCACACGCGGCGAGATGTTGTTCTTGTCGAGTGGGGCGATGCCCGTCTGGATTCCAAACGCCCGTTCGGCGTCGATCACGCGGCCCGGCGCATCACCGAAACGCGAGAGATCGTAGCGCAGGCCCAGCGTGGCCAGCAGGCGTGGTGTCACGCGCCACTGATCCTGCGCGTACACCGAATACTCGTACGTGTCGAACACCGCGCGTGGCACCTGACCATCGGAGCGCACATTGCGCGTGTACTGCAGTGGACGGAACGCCTCGAGTGCGGCCAGGTTGTCGAACGTGTAGAAGCCCGATCCCTGGTTCCAGAAATCGTTCTCGTAGTGCGTGATGATGTTGTTCGTGCCGAACTTCAGCGTGTGGCGTCCGAGATCGATCGTGGTGTTGTTGACGATCTGGAACTTGTCTTCCACCAGGTTGTTGCGGAACGCCAGGTTGTTGCCGCCCCAGGCATAAGCGGTACCCGGGATGACGTTGTTCACACGCAGCTGCGGCTTGAGATCTGCGCCAACACGCGGGCGTTCCTCGGCCGAGTACTGAAAGCGCAGCACGTTGGACGTGCGATCGCCCAGAGCGCTGTTCAGTTCACCGACCAGCGAATTGCTGCTGTTCTTGAACGCCTCGGTCTGCGACAGCCCACCCAGCGCCGTACCGGCGAAGGTTTCGTTGGCGTTGTCGTAGCTCGACCAGCTGTTGCGCAGGGAGAAACGGTGCTGGCTGTTGATGTTCCAGTCCACACGGGCGAACAGCGTCAGCACGTCGTTGCGCGTGGCGAACTCGTTGTACGAGGCGGCCGGATTCTGAATGCCGTACCGGCTGTCCAGAATATTGAAGAAGCGCCCGAGGGAGTCGGCCGTCTGTCGCGCCCGCAGCGCCTGGCTGCGCAGCGTGGCCGCCTCGGTGGGTGTGGCCGCGGCGTTGGCCTGCGCCTCGAGGTTGCCCGCCTGTGTCAGCAGGGCAGAGGGGCCGTTCGGCACGTACGGCTCGCGCCGACGCTGTCCGTCCGCCGACACCAGCCAGAACAACTTGTCCTTCACCAGCGGGCCTTCCGCCTGGAACGCGTACTGCTGGACGTTGAAGTTGTTGATGCTCGTGCCATCGAAGTTCTTCGCCGTGAGTGCATCACCGCGATAGTTGCCGTACATCGTCGCCTTCCGGCGATTGGTACCGCCCTTCGAGATGATGTTGATGATGCCACCGGCGTAGTTGCCGTACTCCACGTCGAAGCCGTTGGTGATGATCTGGAACTCCTTCACCGACTCGATCGAGAAGTTGAACGGGATGCGGCTACCGCCCCGGTTCTCACCGAAGAAGTTGTTGTTCGCATCCACGCCATCGAGTTGCACGTTCGTCTGCGAGGGACGTGCACCGGCGATGGAGAACTGACCACCCGTGGTCGTTTCCGGCGTCGGGCTCACCAGACCGGACAGGTTGATGAAGTCCGTGAAGTCACGGCCCAGTGTCGGCAGATTCTGGATTTCTTCCTGCGACACGGCCTGCTTCACACCGCCGTCGGCCACGTCCACCTGACGCGCGGCGCTGACCTGCACGGCACCGAGCTGCGTGGCCGCGTCGGTGAGCGAGAAGTTGACCGGCGTGGTGGAGCCCACCGTCACGCGGATGTTGGTCTTCTCCTGCTGCTGGCTGCCCAGGCGGCGTACCGTGACGCGGTACGTGCCCGAAGGCAGAAGGCGCACGACATACGCACCATCGTCACCGGCCACACCCGTACGCACCAATCCTGTTTCGGTGTTGGTCGCGGTGATGGTCGCACCAGCGAGTGGCTTGCCGTCGGCGCCGTTCACCGTGCCACGAATGGAGCCGGTGGTTTCCTGAGCGCCCAGTGTGGCCGAGAAGATCGTGCCGGCGAGTGGTGAGGGAGCCGGCAGGGCCGGCGCCACGGCGGCGAGTGCCAATGCGCCGAGCAATGTCTTGCGGGAAAGACTTACGAGCACGGAACCTCCGTCACGTCAAACGGGCCACGCGGCTGGAGCTGCGTCGCATTGTTGAAGAAGCCAACGATACCAGTGATGTTGTAGCAGCGGCCGGTCACGAATCGCGTGGTGCCGATTGTCGTGGCCGCGTTGCCGTCGAGTCGGACCTGCGCGGCACCGCTGCCGTCATCGAACGGCGCGTTGCCACTGGCGAAGGTGCCCACCGTGGCGCGGCGCACCGACACCAGCCGGCCCACATTGGGCGCCAGTGCATTGGTCGTCGTGGCCAGCTGCGCCGTCGTCACCACCACCGGATCGGGGATCTCGGCACCACGCTTGATGTTCGGCGCGATGCGCGGCGACGTGATCTGCAACTGCGTATTGAACGCCGCCATCACGCCCGTCACCTCGATGCTGTCTCCTTCCTGGAGATTGAGCGCCGCCGGTACACCAAAGACCTGGATACCACCGGTCGGGTCCTGCATGTACAGGTTGTCGTTCGCCGCGCGATAGCGACCCGGCTGGGCCGTGACGACACCGGCAATCGTCACACTCGCACCGGCCACCGCTTGCTTGGCCACGTTGACCCGCACGACGCAACCGAACTTGAGCGGCGTCTGCACGAACGTGGCTTCGTTGCGGTACACACTGGGCGCTGCGCCGCACCAGATGAAGTTGCTGGCGATCATGTCGGCGCTGCGCACCACATCGAGGTCATGCGTGCCCACCGGCACGTTGATCTCATAGCGGCCATTCGCACCCGTGGTGCCCGAACCGAGCACCCGCGTCGTGCCACGATCGAGCACGCGGATCGCGACGCCGGCCATGGCCGAATCACCCGCCGTGGGTGTGTACACGTTGTTGTTGTCGCGATCGAAGAAGAGGATGCCCGACACCTTGCCGGTGGCCTCGATGGCCGTGACCGGCTCCGGATCGTCGATGCAGGCGCCCATACCCGCGGCGCCCACGAGCAGCGACAGCAAGCCGGCCGAGCGGCATGCGGTGAACAGCGTTCGGAAATTCATGGAGAGGCTCATGGCGTCACGTCACTCGCGAAGCGCGGCTTGATCTGCGCGGTGCCGTTGAACTGCGTGAGGATGCCGGTGATCGAGTAGGTCGAGCCGACGGTGAAGTTGGCGCGGGTCAGGCCAAGCAAGGGGCCGCCGACGCGCACTTGAATGGAGACGCCGTCCACGGTGCCCGTCACCGTGAACGCGGTGGCTGTGCCGGTGGCGATGGTCGCAACGGTGAAACCGCTGATTCGTACGAGCTGTCCATCGCGGGCCAGCGACGCCGCTTCGGTACCCGTGACGGCCACTGGTGCGACCACCGACCCGTTGCCCGTGCGAGCTACGGTGGGCGTGCCCAGCTGCATCTGCGCGCTGAACAGGCCGCGGCTGCCGGTGACTTCCACCGTGTTGCCCAGCTTGAGCGTGGCACTATCGGCGGTGGGAACGCTGAACACGGCGATGCCACCCGTGGCGTCCTGGATCCAGAGCTCGGAGTTCACGTTGTTCGTACCACTGGTGATCGCGCCCGGCGGTGCGGTGATACGACCGGCGACGGTGTAGTTCGTGCCGTTCACACCGGCACTGCGTACGGTACCGATCGGCGTGATCGCGGCGCCGAGTTCCAGGTCACCAGTGTCGCGGATCTTGAGCTGCGCAATGGCGTTGAAGCGCGTCAGCACACCGGTCACGTTGTAGCGGTTGCCCACGGTGAAGCTGGCGCGCGAAAGACCTGTGGCCACGCCGGCGATGCGCAGTTGCAGGGTATCGCCCGCCGCATCGGTCGCCAGCACGGTGAATGCTGCGCCCGTGCCAGTGGGAATGGAGACCACCGTGAGATTCGGCACGCGCACCAGCTGGCCGTCACGCGTGAGGGCGTTGGCTTGTGCCGCGCTCTGCGCCGCAGGCACCACGGGCGTACCAGCGCCCAGGTTGCGCACGCGCGAAATGGTGATCTGCGACTGCGCACTGAATACGCTGCGGGCGCCCGTGATCTCGAGGCGATCACCGAGTCGGTACTGCGCGCTGTCGGCGTTGGGCACCGAGAACGCGGCGATGCCACCCGTAGCGTCCTGCACCCAGATCTCGGAGTTGGCGCCAGAAGCGAACGGCCCCGGACGCACCACCAGGTTGCCTACCACCGCGACCGTCGTACCCACCGCACGCGCACGCGCGTCGGCGATAGGAACAATCAAGGCACCCGTGAAGATGGCGTTCACAGCATTGGTGGCTCCTGCCGCCAGGGTCACCGTGCGCGTTGCGCCACCGGCGTAGGTGATGGTGGCAGGATTTTCGAGCTCCACCGTATACGTGCCCGGCGCGAGGAAGCGGAACGCAAACGCGCCCTGCGCGTCCGCCAGCAACGAATCCACGCGTGTCGTGCCGCGGCGCAGCACCACGTACAAACCGTCACCCGGTGTATCGCCAGTGTTGAACGAGCCGTTGCCATCGTCGTCGCGGAAGACGCGTCCGCTCACCGTGGCAGGCAGGTAGCCATACCGCACATCGTCTGCCCGCACCTGACCGGTCGCGCTGATCACCACACGGGGAACGGTGGTGGTGGCGAGCACCGCACCAGCGGGCGCCGTCGTGGGGAGCGTTACCGTATAGGATCCGGGAACGACCTGCGGAAAGGTGGCGAGTCCGCCGGCCGCTGATGTCGCAGACGCCGGTGAACCATCGCCGGTTTCCACCGGTGCCAGCGACAAGGCGACGCCGGCGAGGCCGCTGTCAGCAGCCGTGAAGTCGCCCGAGTTGTCGCGATCGAGGTAGACGCGAATGGCGACATCGGCAGACTTGCCCGCTGGGGCGACGGCTTCGTCGCAGGCGGTCAGCGCGAGCACTGCGGTGCCGAGGAACACGCCGCGAAGCAGCGCGGTGGTGCGATCCCTGTGCCGGGATCGTGGCCCGTCCAATGCGGGAATCATGGGGGCGGTCATAAACGGATCTGGAGGAAAGCCTTGAAGCGCCCTGCAGCCAGTGCGCTTCATCTACGCGGGGGAATATGCTCCCGCGTCCGTCCCTCGACATCCGATCGTTCTGTACCGAACTGGAACCGATCTGGGCCGTGAGGTTCAGGCGGCCATCAGGAGGACCAAGGCGATCAGGGCAGGGACAGCCTGTACATAAAGGATCTTCCGGCTGGCCGTGGCCGCCCCGTACACGCCCGCCACGATCACGCAGCCCAGGAAAAATCCGCGGACGGCAGTGCCCGTCGTCCCCAGCCAGAGCCCCCACACGAGTCCCGCTGCCAAAAAACCGTTGTACAGGCCCTGGTTCGCGGCCAGCACCTTCGTCGCTTCGGCGAACTCCGGCGTCAGCCCGAACGCTCGGCGTCCGCGGGGAGTCGTCCACAGAAACATCTCGAGGACGAGGATATAGACGTGGATCAGCGCGACGAGTGCGGTCGCGATCTGGCTGGCCAGCATCATGGTAGACCTATGGTAGACCTACGGATTAAAAGTCCGTTGCTCCAGCAGGGGCACCCGTCCCCAACGAGGCTACCGCCCAGACTGCAGCCGACGATGCAGCAACGTGCTCAATTCTGCGACGTTGGTGAACGACGCCGCACCGGCCTGCGAGACCAACTGGCCCGGATGGGCCGACCCGTCGATACGCGACCAGTCGTTGGCCACCACCGCGTCGACCGATTCGCCCAGCAACCCACGCGCAATCTCGGCGGTGCCGTCTTCCGTCTGGTTGAGCGTCAGCTTGAAGCCGATCACCTGCACATCGCGGTTGGTCGAGTACCGCTTGATGTTCGGCAGGATCTTGTGGTTCGGCTTGAAGTGCAGCTCGAGCGCCTCGCCGCTGCGCAGCTTCACATTGCCATCGGCCGCACCACCGTTCACGGAGTCGACCGAATAGTCGCTCACGGCCGCCGCATGGATGACCGCATCGTAGCGCTGCGCGGCCAGTTCGCGTTGCAGGGTGGCATCGAGATCAGCGAAGGATCCGTACGGCACCCGGGCGATCGACGCGTTGGGCAGCGCCGAGCCCTGTCCATGCACAAACGTCACCTGCCAGCCCTTGGCAGCAAGGTTGTCCGCGATCGCCGCGCCGGTGCGCCCCGTGCTCACATTGGTGACGAAACGAATGCCGTCGATGGGTTCGCGCGTGGCGCCGGCCGTGATGAGGATCTTGCCGAGTCGGGCAGGGGTGAGGCGGGCGACAATGTCATCGGGTTCGAGCAATCGTCCTTCGCCCACTTCCCCGCAAGCGAGATTGCCCCCGCTGCTCGGATGCATGATCACCCCCGCGCGCGTCGCCTTGGCCATGTTCTCCACGGTCGCCGGATGACTGATCATCTCGCGATTCATCGCCGGGAACACATGCAAAGCTTTCTCGCGTGGCCAGGCCAATGTGAGCGCGCCCACCAGGTCCTCCGCCAAGCCATGCGCCATGTGCGCGATGGTGTTGGCAGTGGCAGGGCAGATCACGCCGAAGTCGCACCATCGACTGAGGTGGATGTGATCCATGGCGCGGCCGTGCTCCCACAGGTCCGAGAGCACCGGATGTCCGGTCAACCCTTCGAAGGTCGCCGCGCCGACAAACTGGAGTGCGGCAGGGGTGGCCACGACACGCACTTCGTTGCCGTTCTGCACGAGGCGGGACACGACCTGCGCTGCCTTGAACGCCGCGATCGATCCGGTAACGACAAAGAGGATCCGGGATTTCTGCATAGCCAAAGGTAGTGCGCGCGGCGGGAGTCCTGCCACCAGCGGAGCCGCCGCCACCGCTCCGGAGGCGGTAGATTGGCTCGGCTCGCAACAGTGCGACGTTCCCGCCCGCTCCCTCAGCCTGCGCCTCCCAGGTATCCCATGGAACAGAAGACGGCTCACGACTTCGATCAGGAACTCCTGATCCTGTTCGACGCGTATGTGCACGGCGGCATCGACCGCCGCACGTTTCTCGACAAGGCGGCCAAGTATGCGGTGGGTGGTGTCACCGCCGCGATGCTGCTCGAACAGTTGAGTCCCAAGTTTTTGGAGGCGCAGGTCATCAAGCCGGGTGACTCGCGCATCGAACAGGAACACATCGAGTTTCCGTCGCCCAATGGCTATGGCACCATGCGCGGGTATCTGGCGCGCCCCACGGGAGCGTCGGGCAAGGCCCCGGGTGTGCTCGTCATTCACGAGAATCGTGGACTCAATCCCCATATCGAAGACATCGCACGGCGCCTGGCGGTCGACGGATTCGTGGCCTTCGCGCCCGATGCCCTCTTTCCGTTGGGTGGCTATCCCGGCGACGAAGAGAAGGCGCGCGAACTCTTCCCCAAGCTTGAACAACCCAAGACGCAGCAGGACTTCATCGCGGCGTCGCGCTTCCTCGCAAAGCGCCCGGAGTGCAACGGGAAGATCGGCGCCGTCGGTTTCTGCTACGGCGGCGGCATGGTGAACTTCCTCGCCACACAACTCGGTACAGAACTCTCGGCTGGCGTGGCCTTCTATGGCTCGTCACCGAACCTCGCAGACGTGCCGAAGATCAAGGCGCCGTTGATGATTCAGTCTGCTGAGAACGATCCCCGTATCAATGCGGCATGGCCGGACTTCGAAAACGCACTGAAGACCGCCAAGGTGTCCTATGAGCGACACCTGTACCCCGGCACCCAGCACGGCTTCAACAACGACACCACACCGCGCTATGACGCTGCAGCGGCGAAGCTGGCCTGGGGGCGTACGGTGACCTTCTTCCGTCAGCACGTACGCTGATCACATACGGACGTCGTGTGCAGGGAGAACCTCCCCGATTCCCTGAATTCCCTGCACGCACGACCCGTGCACTCAACCGTTCAAGGCGTTGATTGGTTGTGCTTTACAGAATGAGAGCGACTGGCACGCGGGTTGCCTTATAGAGAACCGACTGGAAGACGCGCCGTCATGCCAGCGTTCAATAGGTAAATCCTTTGTGCCAGGAGGCCATATGACGAACCAACTCTCTGCCGGATTCGCGGGACTTTCCATTGCGGCCATCGTGCTCACGACGTCGGTCGGTGCCAAGCCCGCTCCGGTGCCGCCCATCAAGGCGGCGTGCTCTGCGACGGTCTCACAGGCGGTGTCGGTACGTCCGGGCGAGCAGGAAGTAACGGTCACGCTCTCCGAAGAGCTGATGGAACAGCCCAAGGCTGATGTGGCGCGTGAGAGCAACCTCAAGGTGAGCTCGGTGACCAAGGGCGCCGACAACAAGAACTACACGCTCAAGGTGGATGCCAGCAATGCCGCGGCGGGTGCATGGGCCCTGACTCTCACGGCCGGCGCGACCACTTGCGCCGGTGAAGTAAAGGTCACGCCGGCGGAATGATCGACGCTCCGGCTTCGGCCGGTGTCATTCCCCAGCTGACTCGTGAGGGACACCGTGGCGTCGGTCGTCGGAGCGCTCGTTCAGCGCCCCGGCGGCTCGACGCCTCGTTCGCGTGGACGTTCGATGATTGGCACCGGCGAAGAGGCCGGGCGAGACGGACGTGAAAGGTCGATCGCCTTGAGACGCTCCAGTTCAGAGCGCAACGTGGCGATCTGCACTTCTCGCTCGCGCAAGTCGGTTTCGAGTCTCGCCACGAGACGCTGCAGCAGCACCCGCTCACCCTCCGTGGCCGTGCTCGCAGACTCGAGCCGTTGTTGCTCAGCGCGCATGCGCTGCACCGTGTCGCTCTGCTGACGTAGGGAATCGCGCAGCGAATCCAGCACTATGCGATGGGTGTCACGCTCCTGCAAAATGAGTTGCAAGAGTTGCTCGAGGCGCAGGTCCCCCTCTGGCACCTTTTCCGTGCCCATATACAAACGCGATGCCCGCAGCAGCTCCAGGGCGCGTCCGGGATCCCAGGTCGCACTGTCCGGCATTGAATGAATACGGGCGACGCGCCTGACCGCCTCGACGTCCCGCAGCAGCATGGAGTCACGCTGGAAGGTATTCGCCGCGACCTGCCACTGGCCCGCCTTGACCTGCTGCTGAAAAGCACTGCGTGCACACCCGGTGGACATCAGCAACGCGGCGGCCAGTGCCGCCTGCACACGATACATGGCATTCATGCTGCCACCTCCTTGCGGCCAATGCCGTCTGCGTGAGTCGCCCCCGGCAATTCGACAACGAACACACTCCCTCCTCCTTCTCGTGGCAGCACGCCGATGCGACCACGATGCGCGTTGACGACCTCGCGGCAGATCGTGAGCCCCAACCCCGTGCCACGCCCCGTCACGGCGCGTCCCGCCGGAGTCTGGTAGAACCGTTCGAAAATGCGCTCGGCATCCTGCCGCGACACCCCCGGGCCGCGATCCGCGACCGACAACGTCAGGTGTGATCCGTCCACTGTGGCGTCCACTGACACCACTTCGCCACGCGGGGAAAACTTCACGGCATTCTCCAGCAGATTGTCAACGAGCTGACGGATGCGATCGGCATCGGCATGCACCACCGCCGAGGAACCCGGAGAGCGAAGCAGGCGCACACGCACCTCACGTTCTCGCCCCGCGGCGTCGGCATGTTGCACCGCATTCTCCAGCATGACCTGCACCGGAATGCGCTCACATTGCAGCGGCAATCCGGACTCGATGCGCGACAGCTCCAACAGCTTGGCGATCATCACGCCCAGGCGATCGGCACTCTCCCGTTGCAGCACGAGCACACGCCGCTGCGAATCGGTGAGTGGACCTGGTACTTCGTCCAGCAGCAACGAAGTGGTTTCTCGCAGCGACGCCAAGGGTGACTTGAGATCGTGTGACACGTTCGACACGAACTCGTGCTTCATCTTGTCCAGGTCACCCAGGCGTGCCGTCATGGCATTGAAGGCTGATGCCACCTGTCGGAACTCGTCACTCCACTCCAGCTGCAAACGATGGTCGAACTGCCCGCGTCCCACCGATCGCGTCCCCGCGCTCAGTGCGCGCAGCGGCTTGGTGATGGACCGTCGGAGCAGCAGCCCCGAAATGAGCGCCACCAACAGCGCCGCGCCGGCCGCGATCCAGGACACACGCTCCGCATTGTCCGCCGATACCCGTGCCGTTGCGGCTCCGTCGCGCATAGCCGTCTGCGCCGCATCGCCCAGCGCATCCACCGATGCTCGCAGGGTATCGAGCGCCTGCCGCATCTCGGCCAACGCCGCGGCTTGTGCAGAGGCGCGGGCGGCTGGCCGGTCCTGACGGTCGGCGACCTCGTTCACGCGATCCCATGCGGTGGCCACGCGGGACATGGCGTCTCGCTCGCCATCATTGACCGGCAGTGCCAGCAATGCGGTCAGCTCCGCCGAAAACTCTTCCCGCAATGACGTGGACTTGGCCAGATAGCCTCGATCTCGGGTCACCGCATACTTGGCGAGCGTCTCATCCAGCGTGGCAATCCGTTCGTTCTGGCGGGCCTGCGCCAGTACGACGCGTGTGGATACTTCGGTCAGGCGCTCGGTGGTGCGTACCACGCGGTGCAGGGCCCGGAGGTGATAGAGTTCCACTGCGCCGAGCAGCAACACGTTGAGGCCCAGCACCAACCAGAGTCGTCGGGCTACCGTCATACCGGCCTCACCCGTCGAGCGCCCAGCTGCGCAGCTTGTTGCGGATGGTCTTCACGTCGAGACCCAACTGACGTGCCGCTTCCGCCTTGTTGTTGCCCGTGCGCTCCAGTGTGGTGCGGATGAGCAGGCGTTCTGCTTCGGCCAGCGTGGTATGGGCCGGCAATTCCAGCGCCTGACTCATCGTACGCGACGTGCCGATGTGCGGCGGGAGGTGCGACGGCTCAATCCAGCCGTGCTTCGCGATCACCACCGATCGCTCTATCACGTTGCGGAGTTCGCGCACGTTGCCGGGCCAATGCCATGCCTGCAGCCGTTCCACCGCGGTCTCACGCATGGCTTGCACGTCGGCACCGTGTTTCTGGTTGAACAGATGAATGAAGTGCCGCGTGAGCAAGGGAATGTCCTCCACGCGGTCACGGAGCGGCGGCAGCACGATGCTGAACACGTTCAGGCGGTACATGAGGTCAGATCGCAGCTGCCCGTCGTTCACTGCTGCCATGGGATCGCGGTTGGTGGCCGCAATGACGCGCACGTCGAACGATGCCTCCCGCGCGGAGCCAAGGCGCCGCACGCGACCGTCTTCCAACACTCGCAGCAGTTTTGGCTGGAGGGCCATTGGCATCTCGGCCAGTTCGTCCAGCATCAGCGTACCGCCGTCTGCCTGCTCGAAACACCCGGGGCGCGAGCTCACGGCACCCGTGAACGCGCCGCGCTCATGACCGAAGATCTCCGATTCCATGAGCCCCTCTGGAATCGCCGCAGCATTGATGGCCACAAAAGGCTTCGCCGATCGTGAGCTCATGTCATGGATGGTACGCGCCGCGACCTCCTTGCCCGTACCACTCTCACCGGAGATCAGTGCCGCCGCGTCGCTCGACGCGATCAAGGCCAACTGGGCACGCACCTCGCGCATCGCAGCACTCGGCCCGATCAGGCCTCCCGCCGCCGGCTCCTGCAGGGCCTCGTCCAGCGACCTGGCCGCATGACGCTCCCGCTGGTCGCTACGCACCGACTCCAGCACGGCGCGCAGCGTGGCCGTATCGATCGGCTTGGTCAGAAAGTCTGTCGCACCCGCCTTCATGGCTTCCACCGCCGCATCGACATTGGCATGGGCCGTAATGAGCACCACGGGAAGGCTCGCATCGCGTGCTTTGAAACGTCGCAGCAGGTCGAGACCGGACAGCCCCGGCAGTACGACATCGCTCAGCACCAGATCCGGTTCGGAAGCCTGCAGTACAGCCTCGGCCTCCGGCACATCGCCAGCCGTGGCCACACGATAGCCCCAACTCGTCAGGCGCTGGGACAGCACCTCACGCAGCGCAGGTTCATCGTCGACAACGAGTACGTACATGGATACACGGGTTCAGGGAACGATCGCAGCGTAGTACCCACGTGCGGGCCGAATGGAGACCGTGAATCCGCCGTGCGTTACGTGTTATGGTGACGTCCCGCACACACTGGCGCCTGGAATGAATACTCGACGCGCACCATCGCACTCATGTCGTGATTCGACGGTCATCGACATGCTGTGCCAGTTCGCCTTCGACGACTTTCGCAGACCCGGTGGCCCGCTCGGACAGAAGTGGCTCCGCGATCCGCGCACATTCACCGCCGAGGACTTCGCGCAGCTTCGCGATTCCGGTGTGAGTATGCTCGCACTCGGTAGTGGACCTGGAAGCTATGACGACGCCATGCGCTACGCGCAGTGGAATGGCTTCATCGCGTCCAACAGCCAGTGGTTCACCCGCATCGATGACGCCACGGATTGCGCTCAGTGAAAGCGTCCGGGAAAGTGGGTGTCATGCTCACTGCGCAGATCTCTGATCATTTTCGTACCGCCGCCGATGTGAACACGTTTTACGGGATGGCACATGTGCATGGGCTGAATCACCCCAAGCGTGTCTTCGATCTCACCGAGGCCATGGTGCAGCGCAAGCACTCCGATGCGAACATTCGCCTGCTGCTCGGCGGCAGCTTCACACGTGTGCTGACGGACGTTTGGGAGTAACCGGAGAGAGCAGGGTTGGCCCGTACGAATGCGCACGCCATTTTGAACGCAGGAGGTGACACCATGAGCTCGACCGAACGTCCGCTGATTGTCTGTGCGATCGCTGGCAGCCTGCGTCAGGCATCGTACAATCGCGCGTTACTGCGTGCCGCGCAGGAGCTGGCCCCGGCCGGCATGGAGATCCGCATTTTTGACCGGGTGGGCGAGCTCCCGCTGTTCGATCAGGATCTCGAAGTACAGGGCGATCCCGAACCCGTCGTCGCCATGCGGCAAGCCATCGCCGAAGCCGATGCCCTGCTCATTGCCACCCCGGAATACAACCACGGGGTGCCTGGCGTACTCAAGAACGCCATCGACTGGGCGTCTCGGCCGCCTCGCGGGGCCGTCCTGGCCGGCAAGCCAACGGCCATTCTCGGCGCCAGCCCAGGCGTGACCGGCACCGCCAGGGCTCAGTCGCAACTCCGTCAGTCTTTGGTCTTCACCGACACGCCCGTACTCCCTCAGCCGGAAATCCTTGTTTACCGGGCGCACGAAAAGTTCGATGCTGCGGGGCGGCTGACCGACGAAAAGACCAGAGAGTTCGTAGGTAAACTGTTGTCCGGGCTTGCGAGTTGGACCCGTCGTTTGGGCTCCGAAGGCTGACCGGACACGACCTGTGACAAAAGTCCAAATCTTTTCCATGGACTATTTGCAATTTTGCACAGGATGCCCTACAATTCCCGAAGCGGTGAATGCGCACTCGCGCGTAGACAAGTTCTGACTGAACGGGCCTGCCAAAGCGAGCGGGCCCGTTTGTGTTGTCACCGTAGCCGCCAAATGGTGGCGCCCGTCGTGAGGGCGATCACGAGCACGTGGAAGTCGGTATCGTTTTGCAGGGCCTCCGGGCTATTGCTCCGACCATCCGAACACCGAGCAACACCCAGAGGACAGTAACATGCGTACGACCGGCACCGTGAAGTGGTTCAACGACGCGAAGGGCTTTGGCTTCATCACGCCGTCGGACGGCCAGAAGGATTGCTTCGTGCATCATTCGGCCATCCAGGGCAGCGGCTTCAAGTCCCTGACCGAAGGCGAAACCGTGGAGTTCGACATCGTGCAGGGCCAGAAGGGCCCCGCCGCCGAGAACGTCACCCGCTCGCGCTAAGACATCTGAAGGGCGCGCGACCGACAGGTCGCGCGCCCTCGATGTTTCGGCGCAGTTCACGCTGGAGGCATCCAGCTGATGTCCATCACTATGGAGCGTGCATGAAACAAGACATGATCGAGTTTGAAGGTGTGGTAACGGACGTGCTGCCGAGCACCATGTTCCGGGTGAAGCTGGAGAATGACCATGAGGTGCTCTCCACGGTGGCAGGTAAGATGCGCAAGTTCCGCATCCGTATCCTCGCTGGCGATCGCGTCACGGTTGAAGTGTCGCCGTACGATCTGAGCCGCGGTCGGATCACGTTCCGCCACAAGTAGAAGAGTAGGACGCACCGCGGCCGTTTCGGCCGCGCGTCGTTTGTGGGTACCGCCGTGCGCAGGGCCTTCAGTCTGCTTTGGGTCGCACGAGCGAATGCATGACGGCATCCACCGGATGACCGCCAACAATCATGCGCTGCCTCAGTATCGCCTCACGCTTGGCGCCTGACTTCTCCGCCACGCGCTGGCTGCGCGCATTGCCCTCCGCCACCACGATCTCCAATCGATTGAGATTGGTGTTGGCGAAAGTCCACTCCGCCACCAGCAGCACCGCACGGGGCGCGATGCCTTGGCCCATCGCTGTACTGCGGACCCAGTATCCCAGGTTGGCGAATCGATCCACGGCGTTCACGTGGTTCACGCCGCACACGCCCACGATCCGATCGTCGACGTCGACAATCAGGAACTCGTACGCCGCGCCTGATAAGCGGGCGGCGAGGGTCGAGTCGATCCAGTTCGTGGCGTCCTGCTCGCCATAGGCGGCATGGCACCAGCTCATCCAGAGCGCAATTTCAGCTACAGATTCCTGCACGGCCGCAGCCAACGCGGGAGCGTCAGATTGCGCCGGACAGCGCATCGAGATTTGGAAGGGTGTCATTGGCTGTTTCAGATCCGGGAATGCGTGGAGGCTTGCAGGTGCAAAATGTGTCTCAGGTCACGATATTAGGTCATGCGGCTGCTTTTGATTATGCACTTCTTGCCTTACCCGCCAGACTCTGGGGCTGCGCGCCGAAATCTCGGATTCGTACGAGAGGCGGCCCGCCGGCACACTGTCGACGTCGTGGCGTTTGTGCAGCGCAAGACGCATCCTCGGGGGCCTGCGCGGGAGGCGGCCATCGCGGCCCTTCGCCAGGAATGCAATTCGCTCCAGGTGGTGGAGGTCGAAGCAGATCGGTCGCCGTGGCATAGCGCATCGACACTGCTCCGCGGTGTGTTTTCGAGTCAGCCGTTTTCCTCCTGGAGGTTTCGTTCCAGTGAGATGAGCCGGGTGCTCGCACAACGCTTCGCCGAGGTCCGCTACGATCTGATTCAGGTCGACACGATCGCGCTGATGCCCGTACTCCGCTTGCCGAAGGGAATCCCGGTGGCGTTGGTGCATCACAACGCGGAATCGGATCTCATGCGCAAGCGTGTCGGTGTTGAGTCTGGTGTGCTGCGCAAGGCGTACTGCTGGAGCGAGGCGCGTCGCCTGCGTCGGCTGGAAGCACGCGCCATGACCTCGGTGGCGATCAATATCGCTGTCTCCGAAGTCGACAGACAGCGGTTGCTGGAGCACGTCCCACGTGCACGAGTTGAGGTCCTGCCGAATGGTACCTCACTCAAGGCACCTGCCGCCGAGCGCGATGCGGCGCGGCCGACCGTCTTGTTCGCGGGGCCGATGACGTGGTTGCCCAATCGTGACGCCGCGATGTTCCTTTGCGACGAGATTTTTCCGCTGGTGCTCGAAGAGGAACCCGACGCCCTCCTGCGTATTGTTGGTGCACAGCCACCTGATGCACTGATGCGGGCTGCCGCCCGCCATCCGTCAGTCAACGTGGTGGGATACGTGGACGACTATGCGCGGGAATTGGCTTCAGCACAGGTGTTCGTGGCGCCGTTTCGGCTTGGCGGCGGTACCCGGCTCAAGATCCTTGATGCGTTCGCGGCGTCCAAAGCCCTCGTGTCCACAAGCATCGGCTGTGAGGGCTTGGAGGTAGCCGATGGCAGGGAGCTACTCATCGCAGATCAGCCGGGTGCCTTCGCGACCGCGATTGTGCGATTGCTGCGTGAACAGACGCTTCGGACAAAGCTGGTGGAGGGCGCGCGCGAGTTCGTACGCACGCGACACGATTGGGCGGTCCTGGGCAACGAACAAGAGCGCCTGATGCGCATGTCGGTCGATCGGCATACCGAAGGCGCGTTGGGCACTTCATGAGCGAATCCGAGATGCCCTCTCATCCGGTCTGCCCATGAAGCACGGACCGTTGCAAGCCGCTCAGCTGAATGCATTCGAGGCTGATGGCTTCGTCGTGTTGTCCGATTTGTTCTCGGCTGCGATGCTCGATGAGGTGAGGAGCCTTCTGGATCCGCTGTTCAGTCGATTCAACGAGTTGCCAACGCACGTGAGGCGTGATCTTGGGGCCGAACACCGCGACAGTCTGGAAGCCGAGGCCCGGAGCGCGGAAATCAACCGTCCGACCTCACTCGAACCGCGCCTGCGTGCCTCGGGGGTGTTTCGTGTCTGCCGCGCGGTGGCGCGTCAACTGACTGGCCATGCGGCGGCATACACCTTTGATCACGCGATCTACAAGACTCCCAACAATCAGCGGCCCACTCACTGGCATCAAGATCAGGCCTACAGTGGCCATAGAAGGGTGCTGAACACGGTTCACTTCTGGGTGCCACTCCAGGAGGCGACTCTGCAGAATGGATGCATGCAGTTCGTGCCGGGGAGCCATCTCTCCGGGCCTGTTCCGCACGTTCATCACCCCAACGGCCATACGTTGCACGTGAACGCCCCTGCGGAGGAGCATATCCGCGTTTGTCCGGTCCCCATAGGGGGATGCACGATCCACGGCCCGCTTACCATGCACTACACAGGACCGAATGTTTCCGCCGAGATCCGTCGCGCATGGATCCTTCATTTCGGCCCGTGGGGACGTCTCTCGAAGTATCGCCCGCGAATTCTGATCGACCGCATTGCGCGACTCGCCGGAATAGAACCCCGTGCAACTCCCCATGCGATGAAGGCGTCGTCATGAGTGTCTCAATGGCACTGGTCCTGGGCATGGTATGCTTCTTGGCGATGGCGTGGAGCTGGTTCGGCTACCCACTCGCACTGTGGCTGGCGGCCCGAGGACGCTCTTCCGTCCTTTCGTCGGCCATGCCCCAGAGCACCGGGGAGGTGGACATCGCTGTTGTGGTTGTGGCGTACAACGAGGCGACGTGCATTCGCAACAAGCTGGAGAACCTGCTTTCGATTGCCTGGCCGTCGGCGCATCGGGAAGTCATTGTCGTTTCGGATTGCTCGACGGACGACACCGACCAAATCGTTCGCGAGTTTCAGGGGCAGGGTGTGCAGTTGGTCGTCGCACCGAAACGCCTCGGAAAGGATCTCTGCCAGCAGTTGGGCGTGGAACGCGCGCGTGCATCCATTCTGGTATTCACCGACGCGACCACGGATTTGACAGATTCGTCCCTGGTCGCGATCGCTCACGGGTTCTCCGATGAAACGGTCGGTTGTGTGTCTGGCGTCGATGTGCCGGAGACCCACAAAGATCAGGTAGAAGGTGAAGGCTTGTATGTACGCTATGAGATGCTGGTGCGTCGGGCGGAGTCGGCCCTCGGCGTGATGATTGGCGCCAGCGGATGCTTCTTCGCTGTCCGTCGTTCGATTTGTGAGAACTGGCCTGGCAATCTCTCCAGCGATCTGGCGCTTCCGCTCACGGCGCGACTGCAGGGCTTTCGCGTGGTCACGGAAGGAGAGGCGCGGTGCAGCTATCGGGTGGTGAGCAATCCCGTGGCGGAGTTCGAACGCAAAGTCCGAACAATTATTCACGGCATGCGAGTGATCTGGGTGTTCTTCCCGCGGTTCCTGCGTGCGAAGGCGTGGTTTCTCGTGTTTCAGGTAATCAGCCATAAGGTCCTGCGCTGGAGTTTGCCCCTACTCACACTGGGCATCCTGGCTGCCTGCGCACACCTGGCCGCTGATTCCGCCTTCTGGCGCATGATGCTGTCCATGCAATTGCTGGCCTGGAGTGGCGCGCTATTGGCGGTCGGAATCCCCAGTCTCAGCAAGCTGGCCCTCTTCCGGGCACTTCTGTACCTCGCCGTCGTGCATGCCTCGGTGCTGGTGGCCGGCATTCGCCTGGCTCGTGGCGCGCATCAGGTCACATGGGAGCCGACCAGACGCTGAGCCGCTGCTTCGTGCGTGTACAGACCTAGCGGATATACGCCACGGTGCCCGCGATGGTCATGTTGCTGTCGAACACCACGTACTCCACCGTTGCCGATTCCCGGCGAATAAAGGCCGTGCCAAGGTAGTACCCGGAATTGCCCAGGCGGACCAACATGAAGGGAACCCGGATGCTGGGTTCATGGTGCACCACTCTCCATCGTTGATAGACCGTGGCCGCTGAATCGCGGGTCGCTCGGTCACTGCTCAACGCAATACTGTCGGGAGTGATGATGGGGATACCCAACGCCACGCGCCGGGAGCCAGGCCATGGGTCACGCCCGAACTGGCGGGCGATTCGGACCAGCTCGGCTTCGTGTGCGGTGTCAGTGGTGAGGCAGGGTGCCTCGGCTCGCGTTTGGCATGACAGTGCTGACGCATCAACCAAGGCGATGATCCCCGCTGCCAGTCCAAGAATCGACGCGCGAAGAATGCTGTGCATGGACAAAGTTCGAAGTGAGACGCTCACGCCGCGGTGAATACGAACGCAGCGCATCTCAGGGCTTGGGGCGGGTGAGGGGGAAGCTCTTCACCCGTTTGATGCCGGTTTGTGTATCGGTCTCTATCCCCAACACGTAGTCCACTCCTACTTCGTTGATCTGGAAGTCTCGTGAGAGCTCAATCGTTCCCTGCTCGGAACCGTCCGCCGCAAAGATGACCCAGGTGGCGCGCACTTCTTTGCTATCAGGGAAGATCTTCACCCAGAGGTGGTCGGCCACGTCGACAATCATTGCGGCGTAGGGCGGGAGGGTCGACGAAAACTGCATGGTCTTCCATTCCTCCACCTTCTGCATGTTGTCGGCCACGCTGCGCCCCAGCGAATCCACCAACTTGAAGTGCTCGATGTCCTCGGCGGTGGTCGGTCGCAATGGAGCATCTCTTCTGATCGTACCGGTCCGACGTCCATCAAGACTGAAGACATCGATCGCGAAGCTGTCGGCAAGCCCGACATAGGCCTGTGTGCTCCCCACCGCTATCACAGGTTGCCGACCCAGGGGCAGCGGCGAGGATCCGCTCACCGTGTTCGTGATGGACGCCCACCGCTCGGAGGAGGGCAGTCGACCGAGTATGGTGATCGGGTGTCCGTCGCTGTTGGAAAGCCAATACGCGACCGTGGTGCGCATGACCTGTGATCGATGGGGGAGGTCTTTCAGCAGGTCCCACGCATAGCTCAGCAACACACCGTTGGTATTGCACGCCGTACGGTACGCTCGATCGGTAGGCCCTGGTCCTTTCAGGGTGAACTGGCGATGTCGCACGCCTCCGAGCGAATACACGCCGTAGTTACCGCTGTCGAACACGAACAACGAGTCGCCGCACCGCATGAGGTGCGAGAGACGGGCGAACTCACCTGGGCCACGCCCCTGGCGACCTACGCTGTTCGTAAGGGTGCCATTGGCGGAGAAGAATCGGATGGAGGACGACTGACGGTCTGCCACAATGAAGCCGCCATCCGGGGAGCGCGTGACGCCATTTGCATCCCCCGCTGACTCCGCCTCCCCATTGATATCATCCCCGAAGTCCACCGAGGGACGGTCGGCTACTGTCCAACGTTGTCCATCGCGAACGTCAGCCGAGGTAGTTGAACAAGCGGAGGTCGCGAGACCGAGCAGGACGGCCGCTGAGCGTCGGAGGAGGCGAGACATGCACCAAAGTCACACCAAACAAGAACAGGCGCCCGTTTCCGGAGCGCCTGTTCTTGCAAACACTTTGTTATTGCAGCTCCCGGGGAGGGACTCGAACCCCCGACAGGGTGATTAACAGTCACCTGCTCTACCACCTGAGCTACCCGGGAATAACACCTCCAACGGCCCCGTTTGGAGCGCGCCAGAGCCTGATATAATCACCTCCGCCGGCGCCCCAGTCAAGCGGAACCGGCGCACAATCGCCCTGCGGATGGCTCTATGGGGTGCCGGGAAGCACGGTCTTGAGCCAGCGACCGGTGTGCGACGCCGCCACCTGCACGATCTCCTCTGGCCGGCCCATCGCCACCACCCGGCCGCCCCCGTCGCCGCCATCGGGACCCATGTCCACGATCCAGTCGGCCAGCTTGATCACATCCAGGTGATGCTCGATCAGCAGTAGCGTGTGCCCCTGCGAGAGGAGCCGCTCGAACACCTGGGCCAGCCGGCGGATGTCCTCCAGGTGCAGGCCGGTGGTCGGTTCGTCCATCACATACAGCTTCCGCGCCTCACCACGCGCCGTCAGCGCCAGCTCGCGCGCGATCTTGAGACGCTGCGCCTCGCCACCCGACAGCGTAGTGGCCGGCTGACCCAGCCGCAGGTATCCGAGCCCCACCTGCTGCACATGCCACAAGGCCTGCGCCAGCTTGTCCTCGCGCGGAAAGAAGCGGATGGCCTCATCCACCGTCAGCTCCAGCACATCGGCGATGTTCTTGCCCCGTACTCGAACCTCCAGTACCTCGGGCTTGAAGCGCTTGCCGCCACACGCGTCGCATGGCACGAACACATCGGCCATGAACACCATCTCCACTTCGATGGCGCCGGCACCCTCACAATGTTCACAGCGCCCGCCCGCCACATTGAACGAGAAGTGCCCGGCCGCGAAGCCCTTCGTTTTCGACAACGGGGACTCGGCGAACAATCGACGCACTTCGTCGAACGCCTTCACATATGTGACCGGGTTCGATCGCGGTGACTTGCCGATGGGGCTCTGGTCCACCAGCACCACGTCATCGAGATGTTCGAAGCCGGCGAGCGTGGCATAGCTGCCCACGGTCTCGCCCAGATGCTCCTTGGCCGAATGCTCACCGTGCAGCTTGGACTCGAGTGCGTGAAACAGCACGTCGTGCACCAACGTGCTCTTTCCCGAACCGGACACGCCGGTCACCACGGTCATCGCGCCCAGCGGGATGCGCAGGTCCACTCCATGCACGTTGTGCGCACGCGCGCCCTTGAGCTCCAGCCAACGTGGTCCTGCGGCGCGGCGCTTGGCAGGCACCTTGATGCGACGGGCGCCTGTGAGGTACTGGCCGGTGAGCGGGCTCTGTTCCACCTGCGACATCGGCCCGGCAAACACCACCTGACCGCCGTGTTCCCCGGCAGCCGGCCCCATCTCCACCATGTAGTCGGCGATGCGCATGGCTTCGAGGTCGTGCTCCACCATGACCACCGTATTGCCCAGGTCACGCAGTCGCGTGAGCAGTGACAACAACCGGTCGAGGTCGCGCGGGTGCAGGCCGATGCTCGGTTCATCCAGCACATACGTGGCGTCCACCAGCGCGGCACCCAATGCATTCGACAACGTGATGCGCTGCGCTTCACCACCCGATAGCGTGCGTGTCGCCCGGTCGAGTGTGAGATAGGTGAGCCCCACATCGGCCAGAAAGCGTGTGCGGGCGCGCGCTTCGCGCAACACCGCATCGGCGATCACGGCGTCACTGCCACTCAGCGACAGCGCCTCGATCCACGTGCGCAAGTCGCGCACCGGCCACTGCGCCACCTCGGCGATTGTGCGGCCGTCCACGCGCACCTGCAGCGCCTCGGGTTGCAGCTTGGTGCCGCCGCAATCACGACACGACCGCGCTGCCTGATATTGCCGCAGGAAGATGCGGATGTACTGCTTGTACTTCTTTTCTTCGAGCGCCTCGAGAAACGGAAAGATGCCCGTGTAGGCACGCGTCCGGGCGTGCAGCAGCTTCTCCTGCGCTTCGGCAGGCAGGCTGCTCCACGGTGCATCGGCCGACACGCCCAGCGTACGCGCAAAGTCCACGACCAGGCGCCGCTGTTTTTCGTAGCGCGGCGCGGTCCACGGATCGATTGCGCCGTCGCGCAGCGTGCGCTCGGGATTGGGAACGATCAGGCCGAGGTCGTAATCGAGCGTGGCGCCGAAGCCATTGCACGTCGCGCAGGCGCCACGCGGGTTGTTGAACGAAAAGAGCTGCGGTGTGGGCGTGGGCGCCCGCGTGCCATCGTTGGAGCATTCAAACCGTTCGGTGAATGCCAGTTGCCACACTGCCTTGCCCGCGGCCGCTCCCACGCGCTCGGCCACCACGTCCGGTGGCACGATGGCTTCGGTGAAGAGAATGCGCGCGTCGCCGTCGCCTTCAGTGAACGCCGTTTGCACGGCATCGGCGATACGGCCGCGTGCCGAGTCCTCCACACGCAATCGGTCTACGACGATGGACACCTGCTCGCGCGTGGCGAGGTTGAGCGACTCCTCATTCACGTCATCGAGGTGGAGCACCTCGAGGCCTTTCTTCGACGGCACAGCCACACGCACAAAACCGCGCGCGCGCAGGTTCTCGGCGATGACCGTGTGCGACACCTTGCTCGAGCGTACCAGTGGGCAGGCCACCATGAACCGTGTGCCGTCGGGCAATGCCAGTACCGCATCGGTGACCGATTGCACCGTGTCGGGACGCAGCTCTCGACCACACTTGGGGCAAAAGGTGCGGCCCACGCGGGCCCAGAGCAGGCGCAGGTAGTCGTAGATCTCGGTGGCCGTGCCCACGGTGGAACGCGACGTGCGCGTGGGATTCTTCTGCTCGATGGCCACGGCGGGCGAGATGCCCTCGATGCTGTCCACCGCGGGCTTTTCCATGCGCTCGAGGAACTGGCGCGCATAGGCGGACAGCGATTCCACATAGCGGCGCTGGCCCTCGGCATAGAGCGTGTCGAAGGCGAGCGAAGACTTTCCTGAGCCCGATACACCGGTGACGACCGTGATGGCGCGTCGTGGCAGTTCGAGGTCGAAGCCTTTGAGGTTGTGCTGGCGGGCGCCGAGGATGCGAATCGTGTCCTTCATCGCCTGAAAACTATCCGCGGGGCCAACTAGATTCCTCGGTCGCATGCCGCCAGGACCACGAGGGGGCCCCGCAGGCGCCCACGACGACGAAGCCAACGGTTCCGCTTACGACGCACGTCTTGTGCGCCGGCTGCTCACATATGTGCGGCCGTACCGACCGTTGGTGGCCGCGGCCCTGGGCTGTATCGCCATCACCGCCGGCATGCAGCTGGCTGGGCCGATGCTCACCCGCTGGGTGATTGATACGGCGTTTCCGTCCCGGGATGCGGGGCTGGTGGTGCGCGCCGCCGGGGCGTTTGCGGCGCTGCTGCTGGTGCAGTTTGCCTCCTCCTACGGGGAGACGGTGCTCACCGCGCTCATCGGCCAGCGCGTCATGCGTGACCTGCGCCAGGAGCTGTTCACGCGGTTGCAGCAGCTGCCCATCAGCTACTTCGATCGTACACCCGTGGGGCGCCTGGTCACGCGGGTCACCAGCGATGTCGAAGCGCTGAACGAGTTGTTCACCGCCGGTGTGGTCGCCGGGATTGGTGATCTGTTCACGTTGGGCACCATTGGCGTGGTGATGCTGTTCATCGATTGGCAGCTGGCGCTGGCGGCCTTTGCGGTGATCCCGCTGGTGCTGATCGTGTCGCGCGTCTTCCAGAATCGGGTGCGTTCGAGCTATCGCATCATTCGCACGCGGGTCGCGCAGCTCAACGCATATCTCGGCGAGCGACTCTCTGGCATTCGCGTGGTGCAGCTGTTTGGTCGCGAGGCCGATGAAATCGCGCGGTTCGAAGGGCTGAACCAGGGGCACCTCGATGCCCAGCTCAAGTCCATCACGTACTACGCGCTCTATTTCCCGGCCATCGAGTTCCTGACCACACTGGCGCTGGCGAGCCTGCTGGTGACGTCCGGATTTCTTGTGGAGCGCGAGGCCCTCACCGTGGGTACGGTGGCGGCGTTTCTACAGCTGGTGCGCCGTTTCTTCCAACCACTGCAGGATCTGTCGGAGAAGTACAACATCCTGCAGGCGGCCATGGCTGCCTCCGAGCGCATCTTCGCGTTGCTGGATACGCCACCGGCGCCCGGCCTGGCTCCAACGCCGGACCTCGCCGATCGGGTGGCCCGCGTGCGTCGCGCAGGCGTCACCATCACGTTCGACGACGTCTGGTTCGCGTACGAGTCGGGGAGTGGCATCAGCGAGGACCATGTGCAGGTCCTGGCCCCGGACGCCGCGTCGGACGCGCCCCGTTGGGTGCTCAAGGGGGTGAGCTTCACCGTGGAGCCCGGACACTCGCTGGCGCTGGTAGGGCACACCGGGGCAGGGAAGACCACCATCGTGAACCTGCTGCTCCGGTTCCACGACCCGCAGCGCGGGCGCATCCTCATGAATGGCGAAGATATCCGGGATATTCCGGTGGATGTCCTGCGGTCGGTGATGGGATACGTCCAGCAGGACATCTTTCTTTTTGCCGGCGACATCAGCGCCAACCTGCGACTGGGATCGCCTATCGATGATGCCACCTTGCATGCGGCCGCGGCGCGGGTGGGCGCCGACCGGGTGATCGGGCGACTGGTGGGCGGTTGGGCACACGAGTTGGGCGAGCGGGGCGGCGGCATCAGCGTGGGAGAGCGTCAGTTGCTCGCTTTCGCCCGCGCCATTGCGTCTGATCCCTCGCTGCTCATCCTCGACGAAGCCACCAGTGCGGTCGACTCCACCATCGAAGCGCAGATCCAGGAGGCGGTCGCCACGCTCATGCAGGGACGCACCACGGTGGCCATTGCCCACCGATTGAGCACCATCGTGGATGCCGATGAAATCCTGGTCCTGCACCACGGAGAGGTGGTGGAGCGGGGGCCACACCGGGCACTGGTGGCTGCCGGGGGCATGTATGAACGCCTCTTCCGGCTGCAAGCGGGCACTATTGCCCCCCTGGAAAGCTTGCCAAGCGCCGCGGCTTCCGGGTAGCTTCGCAACTTACGAAGGCGCACCCCCGAAGGAGCGCCCCGCGTCATTTTCCCGAGACGAACCACCCTTTCCACGTGCAGCTTTCTGTCGCCGCTGGCACCGACGTCGGACGCATTCGGGCAGGCAACGAAGACAGCCTATATGCGGACGCCGATCGAGAGCGCGGTCTCTTCATCGTCGCAGATGGCATGGGTGGGCACGCCGCTGGCGAAGTTGCCAGTGAAATGGCCGTGCAGATTGTCGCCCGGGACCTCACCGATGTTCGCGACCTGACCAAGGCCGAGAGCGGCACCCGCATGGGTGACGCCCTGAAGGCGGCCAATCGGTCCATCTACGAGCGTACCATCCAGGAAGCCGAAAAGCAGGGCATGGGGACCACCGCGTCCTGCCTGCTGATCGGACAGGGGCGCTACATCATCGGCCATATCGGCGATTCGCGTGTATACCTGCTTCGCGATGGCGTGTTCCGGCAGATCACGAAGGATCATTCCTACGTGCAGGAACAGGTCGACGCCGGTTTCCTGACCCCCGAGCAGGCGCGCTATCACCCCTACAGCAATGTCATCACCCGCTGCGTGGGCGCCAACGCGGCCGTCGAGGCCGACGTGCTCACTGGTGAGATCCGCAACGGGGACCTCTTTCTGGTCGCCTCCGACGGGCTGACGGGCATGGTCGAGGATCCGCAGCTCAAGCGCATTCTCGAGTCCAAGCAGACGCCGGGACGTATGGTGGATTCGATGATCACCGAAGCCAACCGTCGTGGTGGCCTCGACAACATCACGGCCATCGTGGTGCAGGTGATCAACGTGCTGACTGGGCAGACGGGCGAACAGGCTGCCGTCGGCCGCGGTTGATACCGGACCGCTCATGACGACGCCCGACGAAACGGTCGGCGAACTGGCGACGCTGTATCTGGGCAACGTGCTGTACGCCATCGAGCGCTGTGCCCTCTCGCTGGAAGCGGAGGGTAAGCCGGTGGATGCCTCGTTCTATCGCGGTATCGGACGCAAGTTGGCGGAAGCGCATGGCAGGACCCGCAATGCCTCCGCTGGTTCCCCTCCTTCAGGCGACACCCCATGACCTTCGCCCCGCTTCCGCGTCGTGCTGGCTTCGGCATTCAGGGCTTCGCCGTCGCCGCTGCTCTCCTCGGCTCCACGGTGTTCGTGCCGGCCCTGCACGCCCTCGGCACCAGCGTGACCTGCGGTGAAGGCGCGAACGGGGCTGCGACGGTCCCGGGACCCCGATCGGGTCGAGTGACAAGCACGATGGTTGCCGACTCTTCGATGCTCCCGCTGCATCAGTCGGGACAGAGCTTCCCGGACTTCCTCGCAGCGGCAAAGGCCCGTCGCGAAGGCTGGCTCCGTATGGCAGACAGTGCGGTGGTCTCCGAGGCGTTGGTGGCTAGGGCGCGCGCCGTGGGTGGTACGTGGCACATCATGGTCATCGCCATCGACAGCTGCGGTGACTCGATGAACTCGGTGCCGTATGTGGCCAAGCTCGCGTCGCAGGTGCCCG
>NZ_DASWXE010000197.1:0-2840 GCF_036405635.1 Gemmatimonas sp.
CGCTCACCAACATCGGCGACGTCTCCCGTGAAGTGGAAGTGTTGAGCGACCAGCCGATGGTCGCCGCCGCAGTGGCGATCCCTCTCGCCGCCATCGCGGCCCGCGAATCGCGTGAGACGGTGCTGGTGGACCAGGCCGAGCGTGGTGGGTCGCTGCGGGCGCTGTTGCCGGCGCCGTCGCTGCAGCGGGCTGACGCCCACGCCGACGCGCACGCCGCATTGCACTGGGACACCACACGGGCCATCGCACTGGGCGGCGATACCGCGGTGGATCTGATGCGCGCGCGTTCCGCGGCGCCGGTGCACCGGCAGCGGGAAGCCGCAGCGCGGGATGCCTCGCGCCAGATTCCCGCTGGGGCTGGATCATCGGACGGACCGCGCAGCGCGCGGCAGGAGCTGGATGCCCTGCTGGCGTCCTACGACTTCGCTGTCCTCGTGGCCGACCGCCAGGGGGCGTCGGTCGCGCGTGAGACCGCCGACGTGGTGCTCGTCGCCCGACTTGGCGCCACGCCGCTGGCCTGGATCGGGCAGGCGCAGCGCCACGTACAGCAAGGGGGCCGACGGGTGCGTGCGGTGATCATGTGGACTGGTGCCTTGCCGCTGGTCGGCTGACGGTCTCCCGGCTAGTCTCCGATCATGTGGGCAGACACGCTGTTGGAGTTGGAACGTGGGCACCTGCAGCGGCTGCTGATGTGGGGCGCCATCTGCATTGTCACGGGCACGGCGTTGTTTGCCTGGCTCACCTGGCGCCGCACGGCTGCGCCGATGCTGCGGCATTTCGCCATTCAGACGGCGGCGTGGGGTGCGATCAACGCACTGATCGCCTTGCGCAGTTTCCGCACGCTCACAATGCGCGATTTTGGTGGCACGCAGGAACTGCTGAACATCCTGTGGCTGAACACGGGTCTCGACGTGGGGTACGCCGCCGTCGGAGCCACGCTCGCGATCGCCGGTTGGCGCTGGGGCATGCGCCTGGGGGCAATCGGCGCCGGCGCCGGTGTGATCGTGCAGGGCATCGCACTCACCGTGCTCGACCTGCGACTGATCGATGCCATCGGACCGCTGCGGTAGCGGGCGACCACTCCGCGATCGACACCACCCGAGCCTGATACACGATGGAACCCGTCATCCCCGACCTGCGATCCGTCCCCCGTGAGGACGCGTACGCGCAGTTGTTGTCCATCCAGCAGCTCGTGCTCGAGGACAGCCGCGACATCATCGCCGGCATGGCGACCACCAGCGCCCTGCTGCATCACGCGTTCGGTCATTTGTGGACCGGTTTCTATCGCGTGGTCGAACCGGGACAGATGCTTCGCGTCGGCCCGTACCAGGGATCGCTGGGGTGTCAGGACATCCGCTTCGGACGCGGCGTGTGCGGTACCGCCGCCGCAGAAGGTCGCACCGTGGTGGTTCCTGATGTGCACGCATTTCCCGGTCACATTGCCTGCGATGCCCGTTCACGCAGCGAAATCGTGGTGCCGGTGTTCGATTCCACGGGAGCATTGCTGGCCGTGCTCGACATCGACTCTGCGGAGCCCGATGCCTTTGGTGATGCCGACCAACGGGGCCTCGAAGCCTTGATGGCCTGGTTCACCCGCACGACGTATGTTCCCACCCCCGCCTGAACCCGCGATTTCCCGTCGCCTCTGCCAATGATCAGGTCATGACCGGGTACTCCGATCGCATCAACCACGCGTTCGCCTTCGCTGCCAAGCATCACGACCAGCAAGTGCGAAAGGGCACACGCCTTCCTTATCTCACCCATCCGGCCAACGTCGCGATCATCCTGACGCGCTACAGCTGTCCGGAAGACACGGTGGTGGCGGGCATTCTGCACGACGTCATCGAAGACGGTGTACGCGATGGATTGCCGCGCGAGGTGCTCGAGGAGCGCATCGGGCGCAAGTTCGGCTCGTCGGTGCTTGATGCGGTGCTCGCCGTGACGGCGCGCCGCAGCGATGACGACGGCGTCGACTTCTCGTGGGAAGAGCGGAAGGAGGACTACCTGCATCGACTCGGCCACGCGAGCGAGGATGCACTCTGGGTGTGTGCCGCGGACAAGGTGCACAACGCCAACTCCATCCTCTCCGACCTGCGTCGTACGGCATTCCCGGAAACCGTGTGGGGACGATTCTCGGCGGGCCGTGAAGGCACGGTGCGCTGGTATCGGCGCGTGGCGGATCGCTTGCGCGAAGTGGGATTCGATGCACCGATCGTGGACGAGCTCGAGGGCGCGGCGCGCGGCCTCGAGGAAGCCTGACATCAACACCGAGGAAGTGACATGACACCAATGCTCGTCGTGGCCGCTCTGTTGCAGGCGGCGCAGCCCGCAGCGGCCCAGCCGGCCCCGGCGCAGGGCACCCGTCTCGTGATCACGCCGGCAGAGCCGGTGGTGGTCGCCGAGGATACCCTGCGATTGCAGGCACGGGTGGTGGATGCGTCGGGTCAGCCCGTGTCGGCGGCGCAGATCCGCTTCGTGGCGGCGGGCGGTGTATTCGAAGGCCGCGTCGATCCCGATGGTCTCGTGCGCTCTGGTTCGACAGGCACGCTGCCGGTGACGGTGGTGGCGCAGATTCCGGGTTTTGCCGCGCTCACGCAGCGTGTGGAAGTGCGCATGGTGCCGGGTCCTGCAGCGACGATTACCGTGGATGCCCCGACGCGCATGGTGGCCGGGCAGCGTGTGGTGCTGGCACCGCTCGTGAAGAGTGCCGGCGGCGATGTGCGCCGCGATCGGGTGACGTGGACGAGTAGCAATCCGGCGGCGGTCAGTGTGAACGCGGATGGCCTGGTGGAAGCCAAGGCGATGGGACGCGCCACGCTCTCCGGTCGTGTCGATCGGGC